>JBGCDF010000337.1:0-19391 GCA_045105095.1 Crocinitomicaceae bacterium
TTTCTTCGCTTTCTCCGCACATAAAGTGTTCGGTCCTACGGGTGTTGGAATTTTATACGGAAAAAAGGAAATCTTGGATCAAATGCCGCCCTATCAAGGAGGAGGAGACATGATCGCAAAAGTGACTTTCGAGAAAACAACCTATAACGAACTTCCACATAAATTTGAAGCGGGAACACCGAATATATCCGGTGGAATTTGTCTTGGGACTGCGATTTCGTATCTATCGGAATTAGACTTGAACGCCATTCAAGCTCACGAAACAAAATTGGCGAAGTACGCTGAAGAAAAATTACTTCAATTTGAAGGGTTGAGAATCATCGGAACGGCTGAGCACAAAACAAGTGTAGTTTCATTCGTTGTTGACGGAATTCATCCTTTCGATTTAGGAACACTATTGGATAAGCAAGGAATTGCCGTTCGAACAGGACATCATTGTACGCAACCGCTGATGGATTTTTATCAAATTCCTGGAACGGTGCGTGCCTCATTTGCATTTTACAATACGAAAGAAGAAATTGATGTGTTCGTCAAAGCAGTGGAGCGCAGTTTGAACATGCTGCGGTAATTGAATAATCCTCAATTGAAAAATTAAATGACCGCCTTGGGCTGCTATTAAACTGCGAGTGCAAGTTTGAGTGCGGAGGGATTAAATTGAAATTTAATAATGACATTAGAAGAAAAGCAACAAGAAATAATTGACGAGTTCGAAATCTATGATGACTGGATGGACAAATACGAGTACATCATCGAACTTGGGAAAGAACTACCGATTATTTCAGATGAAAATAAAACCGATGACAAACTGATTGAAGGATGTCAATCGCGTGTTTGGTTGAATACTGCAATCGAAGATGGAAAAATGAGCTTTACCGCTGATTCTGACGCGATCATCACAAAAGGAATCATCGGACTGTTGATTCGCGTGCTAAATGGAGAAAGCCCAAAGGAAGTAGCGACATCAGATCTACGATTCATCAACGAAATTGGATTGCATGAGCACCTATCTCCTACCCGGTCAAATGGATTGGCGAGCATGGTAAAAAAAATGAAATTGAGCGCAATAGCTGCTAGTTAAGAGATATGAACGAATTAGAAAATAAAATTGTCGATATTCTTAAAACGATCTACGATCCTGAGATCCCAGTAGACATTTACGAATTAGGGTTGATTTACGAAGTGAAAATTGACAGCGAAAAGCATGTCGATATCGAAATGACCTTAACTTCACCGAACTGCCCAGTTGCGGAATCAATGCCGAAAGAGGTTGAAGACAAAGTGAAAGGGCACCCTGAGGTGAAAGATGCAAAGGTGAATATCGTATTCGACCCTCCATGGGATAAGGACATGATGAGTGAAGAAGCGAAATTGGAATTGGGATTCCTGTAACGTATATTGTAAATATGAGAAGAGTTGTAATCACAGGATTAGGAGCATTGACTCCAATAGGAAACGACGTTGATACGTTCTGGAAGAATTTGAAAGACGGAGTTAGCGGAGCTGAGATGATCACCAAGTTTGACGTTTCAAAATACCGCGCACAGTTCGCTTGTGGATTGAAAGACTTCGACGTGAAAGAACACTTCCACGTGAAAGAAATTCGCAAATACGATCCATTTTCATTGTACGCTTTATATGCGGTGGATCAAGCATTAACCAACGGAAACATTGACTTCGAAGGCCTCAACAAAGACCGCATAGGTGTCATCTGGGGATCTGGAAATGGTGGAATTCAAACCTTCGGAGATCAGATGAAGGAATATATCAATGGTGACGGAACTCCTCGTTTTACCCCTTTCTTCATTCCGCGTATTTTGGTAGATATCGCATCGGGAATTATCTCAATCAAATATGGTCTTCGCGGAGTTAATTTCTGCCCTGTTTCGGCCTGTGCAACATCTAACACTGCTCTTATTGAGGCATTCAACTACATCAAGTGGGATAAAGCCGATATGATTATCAGTGGAGGATCGGAAGCGGCAATTACAGAACCTGCCATGGGAGGATTTGCTTCTGCCAGAGCACTTTCAACGCGAAATGATGATCCTAAAAGTGCCTCTCGCCCATTTGACGTTACACGAGATGGATTTGTAATGGGTGAAGGAGCTGGAGCAATCATCTTGGAAGAGTACGAACACGCAAAAAAGCGCGGAGCGACTATTTACGGAGAGATCGTAGGTGGTGGAATGGCTGCCGATGCATACCACTTAACTGGAACACATCCTGAAGGTGATGGTGCAGTGCTCGGAATGAATGAAGCCATGCGCGAAGCAGGAATTACAGCGGAAGATGTCGATTATGTAAACATGCACGCTACTTCTACTCCATTAGGAGATAAAAGCGAACTCATCGCGGCTGATCGCGTGTTTGGAAAACGAAAGTCATTAGCAATTTCAGCAACAAAATCCATGACTGGCCACCTACTGGGCGCTGCCGGAGCGATTGAAGGAATTGCAACTGTTCTTGCCTTGAAAGAAGGAATGGTGCCACCGACGATTAATACAACGGAAATCGAACCTGATTTCGCAGATAATTTCGATTTCCCATTAGGAAAAGCAGTACCGAAGGAAATGACGTATGGAATGAGTAATACCTTTGGATTTGGAGGACATATCGCATCGGTGTTGTTTAAGAAGTTTGAGGAGTAATTCGATTATCCGATTGTTGGATTGTTGGATTGTTGGATTGTTGGACTGATTGGAAATTCATTAAATAATCTAAGGCGAAGCCTCCAAGAATCAAGAAGTCCAAAAATCAAAAAAAGAGATGGTAAAACTCGGCGAATGGATAGGGCGAAGAATCGGAATGGGACGTGCGTTCAAGTTCTTCTTCAACATCTCTCCGATGTATCGTCGTACGGGAGGTCGAATTGTATCAGCAAGTGAAAATCTCGATGACATCAAAATTAAGCTCAAACTGAACTACAAGACGCGCAACTATGTTGGAACAATGTATGGCGGCCACATGTATAGTTGTGTTGACGGAATTTACATGGTTCAACTGATCAATCTGCTTGGAAAAGATTACGTAGTTTGGGATAAAGCCGCCACGATTAAATTCAAACGTCCTGGAACTTCCACTCTTTTCGCTCATTTCAAAATCTCAGAAAAGTTGCTTGAAGAAATCAAAAAGGATGTTACAAACGAGGATGAAATTGATCTAAAATTAGATGTTGAATTGGTCAATGCTGAAGGCAAAACATGTGCAGAGGTCGAAAAAATCATTTACATCTCAACAAAGACTTTCTATAAGGAAAAGAGAAAGCGCATTGCGGCAAACAAGTAATGGAATCAATTAGTTCCTCGCTCATTCACACTTGGTAGAAACTTCTAGTCTCAGCACTTGTATTTCATTCCTAACTCCCTATTTATTAAATGTTTTTCATATTTTAACGTGTCGCTTAATAGCAGACTCATTTTTTAACCACTTAAATTTTCACGATGAAAAAAGTAATGCCAAAACTATTGACACTCATACTTTCTTTAACCCTTATGCTCTCCTGTACGAAGCAGAGCTTACACGACTTAAAAGTTGAAAATGTCAATGAGAAAACTCAACATCTCCAATCAAAAACAGATTACAAAGTGATTACTCAAAACATTGTTAAATCAAGAGAATTCAAAGAATTGAATTCGCTGTTGGAAGAGCTCGCGAAAAACGTTAATCTGGAAAATTTTGATATGACTCAAGTAAGAGTTTCCGATCAAGAATTCAACTATGGTTACATTCAAAATCACCTGAGTGAAACAAAATTTTCATCAAGTAATGAACTGACTTCACTAATTATCGCTATCGAAACGAATTTAGAGAGTTATCGGGCTTTATACCCTTCATCTACCGATGAGAAATTCGGTGAAGGCTTCAGCAATTTCCTTGAAAATGAACCTGCAGTGGCAGAGCAACTAATCGCCGAGAACATGATCGTAAATCGAGATCCTGGTGATTGTAGAAATTATTACAGCGCATGCAGAGCTTTCGCGGCGTTAACGATGGTTTCGAATGCTCTAAATGGTAATATTTCGAATCTTACGGAGAATTTCAATGCCGCACTTAATGGTTGTTGGCTTTCCTATTCGGCTTGTCTGTTAAATCAGAATTAATTGGCAAAATAACTGAATACGGTACAGGTCAATATGTGCACCTTATTTGACCTGTACCTTTTCCAACTATTGTTTTTAGTTCCCCCATTACTAATGGTTCACATGTAACCATTTGATGGGGAATCAGTTATTCGAGTATCTAAAACAAAACAAATGAAAAAGTCACAATCACTATTCCTAGCAGGGCTATGCCTATCGCTGACGTTCACAAGCTTCTCTCAAACTGAAAACACAAACAAAGATTTAGATGATGGTCTTTGCACACGCTGGCACAGCGTTAAGAATTCTGAAGAAAACGCAGCGCTCTTCGCAGCATTACCTGAATTATTCAAAGAAGTCAAGCGACAAAGTGAAAACAACGTACTCTTTGCAACCAGGGAATTAACAGAAGTAGGACCATTGCTCGATGAAAATGGTGATCCAGTTTTTCTAACTACTGAAGACGGTGAGAGTAACTTTATCTTTCAGGAAAAAACAATTACGACCGTTCAGACAGATGTTCCTCTGGTAGATGACAAGGGCGATTTCATTGTTATTCTAAATGATGATGGATCACAATCCTTTATCTTTCCAGATCCCGTTATCACTACCTTGAATGCCGACGTTCCGCTCTCTGATCAAAACGGGAATCCGAAAGTAGTTACGCTTGGTAATGGCAACAACTCTTTTGTATATGCAGATCAGGTAAGCTTTACTGTTCAGCCTAAGGTACATGGCTCGGACGAACTTGGAAACATTACGGCATTTCCTTACGGGGATCCTCAGAGCTACAAGATCAATGAACAAGCCATTTCCGAATTACACATCATTGAATCCAGAAAACACTATGACGCGCATACTGGAGAATACTCAGATGATTTTCACGTGTCAAGAATGGGACTATGCATGAACCCATCGGCAACACAGCAGGAACGCATATGGATTGATCTTTTGTCCTTCTTCGATAACATGGAAAATCCAGAGGAGAATGCATTTTACCAGCTTCTATCCGAAAGAAACTTTAAAGGATTTCAGTATAAACAGACGGAATGTAAGTAAAGCTTAGAGCTTATTTAAAACATGGTTGTTGCGATTGATTCGTAGCAACCTTTTTTGCTTAGGGTTAAGTTTAAGTATCTTCATACCAATGAAAACAATCGAAACATCACGCCTAATACTCCGCCCCTTCACCATTGAAGATGCCGAAGGCAGTTACGAGATGAGTCAGGACCCTGAAGTGATGAAGTTTCTCGGAGGCATTGATACCGGCACAGTCGAGGAGCACAGAGAGATGATTCGAAAGGCGCCAATGGGCGACTACGAAAAATATGGTTTCGGAAGACACGCTGTAATCCACAAAGAAACAGGTGAATACATGGGATTCAATGGATTAAAGTACATCGTTGAACTAGACGAAGTAGACATTGGATGGAGGTTGAAAAGCAAATTTTGGCGTCAAGGGTATGCGTATGAATCTGCTTTACCGTGCATCGCTTTTGCCTTCAATGATCTCGGCTTGGACAGAATTGTTTCAATGGCAGATGTCGACAATGTGGCTTCAACGGAATTAATGAAAAAGTTAGGTATGACCTACGAGAAGGATATCCATATTTATGATGAAGATGCGGTGTATCATTCACTCACAAAATCCGATTGGATTAAAATGAACGGATAACGCCAATACTAGCACCAAGCTGCCAAGGTTTGCGCTGTAATTCGGCCAAATTTGGAGAGATAACAATCGCATCTGTTACAACCAAAGTCCCGAAGACCTCTGCCATTAAATTTACCCGCTCGGACAGTTTTAATTCATACCCTACTCCAAAGGAAATCGGCAGCATCGCTTCCTTGAAATTAGCACCGTCTTTTCCTTCTTGAATATCATCGGAAGCTGAATTTAACAGTTTGTAGCGGGCCTCTGCCAATAAATCAACGCCCATACCTGCTCGAACATACAGCGAATTAACTATTCTGTACTTTATGGAGGTATTTAATTGTAAGTAGTGCTGACTGTACACACTCTTAAGACTCATCACCTCATCTTCTGAAAAAAGTTCACGCGCATAGCGATAATTCTGAACTCCTACGCCCCATGTGACAAACAATTTATCCATCAATTCATACTGAAAGAAGAAATTGCCGGAAAGTCCTAGTTCACCTTTAGTCCCAGACTGAATCACTTCGATATCGATATCAGAAAAAACGTTAGCATTAGGATACCTGACGGAAGAATAGTTCGGACTCAAGGAGAACCCAATTGACGTGTTGGTTTCTTGAGAAAACGCAGTCAATCCAATGAAAAGACCAATGTATAGTAGTATGAATTTCATCATAAATAAGTTAACTACGGACTCTAACGTTCTAATTAGCTAAATATTACTTCAACTCATCTTCCAAATATCTTGCTGTATGTGATGTATCTTTTGCCTTTTTGACAATTGCCTCAGGAGTTCCATGACAAACAATGTGTCCACCACCTTTTCCTCCTTCAGGGCCAATATCCACAATGTGATCGGCTACTTTCACGATATCTAGGTTGTGTTCAATCACCAATACGGTGTTTCCTTCGTCCACCAAGCGCTGTAATACGGCGAGCAACATTTTGATGTCCTCGAAGTGCAATCCAGTGGAAGGCTCATCCAAAATGTACATGGTATTTCCAGTTCCTTTTTTGGATATTTCTGAAGATAGCTTGATGCGTTGCTCGTCACCTCCTGAAACAGTTGTAGAAGGTTGACCGAGCTTGACGTATCCCAATCCAACAGAGACAAGCGTCGATAGAATTCGATTGATTTTCGGAATACTCTCGAAGAATTTTTCCGCATCCGCAATCGTCATTTCCAATACGTCACTAATCGATTTTCCTTTAAAGCGAACTTCAAGCGTTTCACGGTTATATCTGCGTCCATTACATGTTTCGCACTCCACCCAAACATCAGGCAAGAAATTCATTTCGATCAATTTCATCCCCCCGCCCTTGCAGGTTTCACAGCGACCTCCTTTCACATTGAAGGAGAAACGACCCGGTTTATATCCTCGAATCTGCGCTTCTGGCAGTGACGCAAACAAAGAGCGAATTTCATCGAATAACTTCGTGTATGTCGCGGGGTTCGATCGTGGAGTTCGCCCAATTGGACTTTGATTGATCTCAATGACTTTGTCCAGATGTTCCATACCCGCAATCGACTTATATGGAAGCGGTTTTCGCACTCCATTGTAAATCTCAGCAAGCAAAATTGGGTACAAGGTCTGGTTAATCAAGGATGATTTCCCACTTCCCGAAACACCTGTAACACACGTAAACGTCCCCAAAGGAATGGTAAGGTTTACGTTTTGTAAGTTTCGTCCTGTAGCTCCTTTGAGCACCAATTTCTTTCCGTTTCCTTTTCTTCGTTTCTTCGGAACTTCAATCGATCGTGTCCCTGTCAAATATTGATTCGTGAGTGAATCTTTCTCCGTTAATTTATCAATTGGAGCAGCATTAACAATGGAGCCACCGTGCACACCCGCACCTGGACCTATATCTACGACGAAATCTGCCGCTTCAATCATTTCCTTGTCGTGCTCGACTACAATTACGGAATTTCCAGTATCTCTCAATCGTTGCAGTGACTTAATTAATCTGGAATTGTCGCGCTGATGCAAACCAATCGAGGGCTCATCAAGTACATACAATACGTTCATCAGTTCGCTCCCAATTTGCGTTGCCAAACGAATGCGCTGAGCTTCTCCACCAGAAAGTGTTTTAGCAGATCTGTGGAGCGTCAGGTAGGTCAATCCTACTTCAACAATGAAGCCTAATCGAGCATTGATTTCCTTCATGATTTCCGTTGCAATCACTTTGTGCTGTTTCGAGAAATGTTGATCCACATTCTTGAACCATTCACTTAAATCAGCAATATCCATATGAGCGAGTTCACCAATGTGCTTACCTCCAATTTTGAAGAAGTGAGCTTCTTTTTTGAGGCGAGTTCCTTCACATGTCGGACATGTCTTACGGTTCATGAAACTTTGTGCCCAGCGCTGAACGGCAGCCGAACTTCCTTCGGAGTGTCTTCCGATAAAATTGATGATTCCTTCAAAACGGACATCGTTACTCTTATTTGAACGTTCAATCCCTTCGTTTCCATAGAGAATGACGTTCATGGTTTCAGAATCGATCTGAGAAATGGGCGTGTCTAATTTGTAGCCCTCTTGCGTCAGAAAGGAATCCAGTTTTTCGAAGATCCAGGTTCTTTTGTACGCTCCCATCGGGGCAATTCCTCCTTTTTTGATGGATTTGCTTGGATCGGGAATGATTTTATCAGTATCCACTTCTGATACTTCACCCAATCCGCTACAGGTTTTGCAAGCCCCATATGGTGAGTTGAAAGAGAAAAGATTCGGTTCTGGCTCAGGATAACTAATTCCACTGGTTGGACACATCAGCATACGACTGAAATGACGTGCTTCCTGCGTTTCGAAATCCATGATCATCATCGCCTTCGATCCATGTTTCATGGCTACCACAACAGAATCATAAATGCGTTTGCGATATTTTTCGGAAATCAGCATTCGATCCACCACAATATCGATGTCATGAATCTTGTAGCGATCCAATTTCATTCCTTTCTCAATGTCTTTGAGTTCGCCATCTACTCGAACCTTGGTGAATCCTAACTTCTGGATTTGCTCAAACAACTCACGGTAATGCCCTTTACGTTTTTTGATTTTTGGCGCTAAGAAAATAACTTTCTTTCCCTCGTACTGATCGATAATGAGATCGACAATTTGATCGTCGGAATACTTCACCATTGGCTCTCCTGAAACATAGGAATACGCAGTCCCTACTCGAGCAAACAACAAACGCATGAAGTCATAAATTTCAGTAATCGTCCCAACAGTCGAGCGTGGTGAACGGGAAACCGTCTTTTGTTCAATGGAGATCACTGGGCTGAGGCCTTCAATTTTATCTACATCAGGGCGTTCCAGTCCTCCCAAGAATTGTCGTGCATACGCCGAGAACGTTTCGATGTAACGGCGCTGCCCTTCAGCAAAAATGGTATCAAATGCCAATGAAGACTTTCCCGACCCACTCAAACCTGTAAAAACGACAAGTTCGTTGCGCGGAATCTTAAGATCCACATTCTTCAGATTGTGCTCTCTCGCTCCGAAAACTTCTATGTACTCTTGTTCTTCTTTCGCCATTATTTCGTCGGTAATTCAATGGTAAATGTTCTCTCTGAAACAGTCAGCTTATTCGAAATCAACCAGGGATTCAATATTTTGAGCATGCGAAGGTTGCTTCCATTGGCTTTCGCCCACAACGCTAAATCTGAAATGGATTCTTCCACTTGTATTTGTCTCGTTTCAATTGGTTCATACAGTTCTAATTTCGCTGGATCAAAACCATATTCTGCGGGGCTTTCCATCAGTAGTTTGAGTGCCATGATTCGAAACACATAGCGCGTCGTTTCACGGTTCATATACAGATCAAAAAAGTTTTCCGCCTGCTGCGCTTTCATTACTTTCTTCAGTCCTCCAATTCCGCAATTGTAAGAAGCTGATGCTGAAATCCAATCCTTGAAATTCCGCTTTGCCGTTTTGAGGTAGCTACATGCTGCGCGTGTGCTCTTTTCAATGTGAAAGCGCTCATCTACCTCTTTGCTGATCAATAGCCCATTCTCTTTTCCTGCCGCTGGCATGAATTGCCAAAACCCTTTCGCTCCTGACGGACTCGTCGCTTGATTCAACGCACTCTCTATCACACAGAGGTATTTCATGTCATCTGGAATGCCTTCCTCAGCAAGTATTTTTTCAATCATTGGGAAGTAACGATTCGCTTTTTTCAAAATTTGAATCGTCGAACTGTGGAAATACGTGTTAACGATGATTTCCTTGTCCAAACGTTCTCGAATATCGAAATTATCCAGTTGGATATCCTCTCCAAAGAGAGACATTTTTTCGGGGATTTGTGGAATCAACTGAGCGGTTTCAACCGTCTGAACTTCTGGCTTACCATCTGCTTCAACCGTCTGATTTTGACAAGAAACAAGCAAACAAAATGTAAAAAAAGGAAGAAAGAAAGCATGAGATTTTCGCATCCTACGAAATTAACAAACTCGACTCATTTTCCCTTGTTCTGAGGATATTTAATCGTGTTTCGATAAAGGAGAATGAAAACAACCACGAAATACGCTAAAAAGAACAAAATTGGAAGGACAATGCTCAGATCTATTAAGTACACCATCAGGATCGCTAAAGCGCTTCCACCAGCTCCGATTCCGACAAAAACATACCATACCTTGATATCATTCAGTCCAGCGTACACAAGGTGATGCGTAGTATGATCTTTCCCCCCAACCATTGGCGATTGGCCTCTTTTCAAACGATTAATGACTACTGTCAAGGTATCAACCGCAGCAGGAGTAAATGCCACAATCGCCACGCAAAGCCCTAACCAGGAATGTTGCCTTAAATGTGTTCCTGCATTGATTAAAAACTCCATTCCAAAGAACGCAACAAACACGCCAATGAACTGCGATCCCGCGTCACCCATAAACAGTTTTGATGGATGAATATTCATTGATAAGAATCCGATCAAGGCGCCAATCATACTCACCAAAGAAAGGGACCAAATATTCATATTGAACCCCAGTATAATCCAGCTTGACACTAAGCAGGCAATCAATATAAACAAGGACGTTGTACCTGTAATTCCGTCCATGTTATCGAGCATATTGAGCGAATTCATAATGATAATCACCCAAAGAATTGTCAGACCACCATCAATGTACATGTTATCGAAAATCATGACGTATGTTCCACTCAATACGAATATGACACCACATAAAATCTGAACACCCAGTTTTAACAAAGGCTTGGTATTGTACGCGTCATCCGCGAGCCCCATTGCAAACGCGAGAGATCCTGCTAGGAACAATCCGACATACTTATGATTCTGAAAGATGTTGATTTCGCCAAAAACGATGGAATAACCGATGGCGGCAAATAGAAAGACCATGAAAAGGCTCACTCCACCTAAAGAAGGTTTGGATTCACTGCTCCAACGAACGATAACATCGTTTTTATTTCGAATCCCTAAGGACTTCGAGAAACTCAACAGCAGCACATTACATACCACAGCCAGAATGATTCCGCCGAGAGCGAATCCGGCCATTTGAAGTATTTTAATTGAGAGCAATGACATCTAAAAGGTAGACGTAAAAGTAGTGAATTTAGTAGCTACTTTATCCTTTTCCGATACAAGAGGGTTCTCTATTCCCCAATCGATTTTTAAGTCCTCATCATTCCACAACAGACTACCTTCACATTCAGGAGCGTAGTAATCAGTGCATTTATAGCAAAAAATAGTGTCATCTTGCAAGGCCACAAAACCATGCGCAAAACCTGGTGGAATCCAAAATTGTATCATGTTTGTATCAGATAATTCTACCGCTACATGCTCACCATAGGTCGGTGAATCTTTACGGATATCCACAGCAACATCAATTACCGATCCTTTCGCAACACGCACCAGTTTTCCTTGGGCATGTGGCTTATTTTGAAAATGTAATCCACGCAACACACCTTTTTTCGATACAGACTGATTGTCCTGAACAAACTTGACTGGTCCTGCTGCCTCCATAAAGAGTTCCTCATTAAAACTCTCGAAAAACAAACCGCGATCGTCTTTAAACACGCGAGGTTCGAGAATTAGCAGCCCTTCAATTTCGGTTTTAGTAATTATCATTTACGATTAAATATTCGTTGATACCATTTCTTTGATTTCGTCTCTACCTCCTCGGTATATCCACTATTCTCGTAGTAACCATACCCGTAACCATAACCATAGCCGTAACCGTAGCCATAACCACCTGATCGGTTCGATTTAACACCGTTCAGGATGACATTCAACGATTTAAGCTGTTGCATCGTAAAGAGTTCCTTCACACGATTGGCAAAGATACGTTTCGAGTAATGAGATTTAAAGACATAAATCGGAATATCTGAATCCGTGAGGTTCTTCACACCGTCAGAAACTAGTCCTACTGGTGGGTTATCAATGATTACAACATCGTAGATTTCCTTCAATTCATTCACAATTTCTTGGAATCGTTTGCTCAAGAGAAGTTCCGACGGATTTGGAGGAATAGGTCCTGCTGTGATAAAGTCCAAATTCTCCACTTTCGAGTTGTGGATACATTGTTCAAAGGTAGCCTGATTTACGATCAAGCTACTCATCCCAACTGTGTTGTCGACATCTAATCCTAGGTGGACTTTTGGTTTACGCAAGTCAAGATCGAGCAAAATGGTCTTCTTTCCAGACATGGCGATAATTCCGCCCAAATTTAGTGCTACGAAGGTTTTTCCTTCACCAGAAATCGACGAGGATATCGCAATTGTTTTGTATTCTGGATGAATGTAATTCAAGTTGGTTCGAATCTTACGCATAGACTCAGCCATCATCGACTTCGGCGCATCTGCAACAACTAGCTGAGAGTACTCTAAGGCCTGCTTGAACAATGGAACTCCTCCAAGGATTGATGCTTGCTGCGGTAAAATATGCTCAAGATCTTCAATCATGTTGATCTCATTGAAAGTCAGGTATCGGAATAAAATCAGTCCTAAGCCAATGATTAAACCAAATAGGATAAACGCAGAATACACGAAGTTTCTGCTCGGAGCAACAGGAACCAAATTGATTTTGGCTTTCGATAAAACACGATTCGTCGATGCGTAACCTGCATCCGAAATTTCATACAACACCTTTTTCTCCGTGAGCAAGGTAAAGTACTTCTCGTTGAGTTCCTGTATGCTTTTCAAGCGATTGAACTCCATTTTCTTCTCTGGCAATTGGAAAGCCTCACCTTCTAACGAACCAATTTTACTCTGGAGCGCTGAAATATTCCGAGTGAATCGTTCTTCAATAGCTCCAATACTGCGCTGGATAATTCTTAGTTTTGTCGTAATCTTCTGATCCAAAATGGTTATCTCCGAATTCGACTCTGTCACTTCAAAGAGAAGATCTTCCCTTCTTTCCAGAAAACCGTGCAGTTCATTCAAGTGACCTGCCAGCGAATTTTCGTAGGACTTGCCTAAAAGCTCGGGTAAAAGCTTGTACACATCCAGTCGATTCGGTGAATTCTTCAGCTTGCGCTTAACATTGAGTAGACCGTTGTACTCTTCTTCTAATTCGAACAGTTGATCTTGCAGCTTATTTACATTGTCGGTAATGGATACCCCCACATTATCGGGGTCTGACAATTGTGACTTTCGTTGATAGCTGATCAAGCTGTCTTTGGCTATTTTCACTTCAGAAGACAAGGAGTCCAATTGCGACTCAATGAAGTTCAATACGTTTTCAGAACTCTGGCGCTTTTGCTCCTCATCATACTCAATGAATGAAGCCGAAATTGCATTTATCACGTCTCGACATAGCACTGCGTTGTGTCCACGGAAAGAAATACTGATTGTTTTCGCATTCGGATCCATTGCTGCCACCGAGAGATCTTTGATCATCCTGTTCGATAGCTGTTCACGTCCATTAAACATGAAGAACAACTCATTTTCCTTCGAAACCTGATGAAACACCTTTGGATCGGCGGCTTTCACAACGAGGTCAAAATCTTTGTTCTTAATTCGTTCATTCAGAATTCCTGAAACTCTTTCTACTTTCCCATTACTCGAATAGGATAACTCTACCCTAGAATTCCCAATGGATTTTACCGCAATTTCCTGATTGATGATTGAAGAATCAATCAATTGGTATGGTTGAATGTTGAACGAACTCGAAAGGTATTTTTCTTCAGTCAGAATTTCTCCTCTAGAGAATAAACTTACGTTGAGGTTCAATTTTTTTAATGCCCTTTCAAATAAGAATTCAGAGCGTAACAGTTCAACCACTCCAGACAATTCATTGTTCCGGGTATTGATATTTTCAATGTCGAGGATGTCCTTCGCGTTATCCTTATCTCCCAATTGCAAGGTCATGGAAGACTCGAATGTTGGCTTCGTGTACCTCAAATACAGAAAGGCAAAAGCAACGAATGCTATCACAAGTAAAGCAGCCCACCACCAATAACGTCTCAAAACGGTTCGGAGGATGAGCGGATCGTAGCTCTTGTTAATTATGATTCCTTTGCTGCTCATTTAGTTTGTTAAAAGGAAAATTGCCGACAGTATAAAAACCGCACTTGAAATCAGTGAGACGACTGGAACAATATCTTCCGCAATCTCCTTGGCAAGTTCTGGTGTTGGTTCGACGTAGATGTAATCATTTGCCTGCACAATCATATCAACGTATTGAAGACCATCAATGGTTGATAAATCGAGTGTATAAATTACTCTTTCCCCGTTTACTTTTCGCATTAATTTGATCGAACTCGCTTTTCCACGTTCGGTTATACCTCCCGCTTTTGCAAGAGCTTCCATCAAGGTAGTATTGGAATTCTCCAGTGGAATCACTTTTGCATCCGAACCATTTCCGGGAAAGACGATCACACGCTGATTCGTAATTTTAATTTGAATAAACGGATCAATATATTTCTCAGAATATTTCTCTTGAAGTAATTCTTCGCACTCAGCAATTGTCAGCCCTACTACTTTTACCAAACCCAAAATGGGCAACTTAGCCTGCCCGTTTTGGCGTACAACATATTCCATTTGGTCCACATCTGTTGATGGTTTGTTGGAAATCCCGGTCATTTCCTCAATGATTCCCTGACCATTTTTTGTTGTCAACGTAAACGTAAACTTGTCAGATTCCGATATTCGATAGTCTTCCGTCGGCGCAAGAGGAATTGAATCAGCCTGAACCATTCCTTTTTCCTCTTTGAACATTAGGTTGCTGTTTACCCCACAACTGCTCATCAAAGCAAGCAATGCAACGCATACAACCAGAATTCTCATTAATAGCTTCATTCACTTCAATTTTAGCAACTCGCGGTAATACCTGTCCATGTTTTTGACTAAAGTCGTGTAATGGAATTTTTCGTGTACGTAGTTCCAGCCATTTTGTGACATTTTTTCACGTGTTTTTTCATCTTCACACAATTCTAGTAGCTTTTCCGTATACAAATCTAGGTCGCCTTTTGGAACCACAAATCCCGTTCTATCCACATCAATAATATCTCGGACACCACCAACATCAGTAGTTACAACAGGAATGTTCGCAGCTTGAGCTTCGATTAAACTCACCGGAGTCCCCTCATTTTTCGAAGTCAGACAAATAATATCCATTCCAGCATTAAATGTGCCAATATCTTTGATCCAAGAGGTCATAGTGATGACATTCTCGTACTTCCTATTGATCTCATTTACACGATTTTCGATGGCTCCACGATCCGGCCCATCACCAACAATAAATACCTTTATCGACTTTGTCGTTTTCGCCAAAACTTTTTCCATCACATCCAAAAAGAACGGATGATCCTTGATGGCGGCAATTCTTCCAATAATTCCGATTGCAACATCGTCTTCCTTCAGTCCATATTTCTCTCGGACCACCTCTCTTTGGGTAAGTCGTTTTTCGTGAAATGGCAGGAGATCAAATCCTAATTGGACCACATTCACTTTATTCGAAGGGCAAATCTTGTGGATCTCAGTAAGTTCCTTCTTCTGAATTTCTGAAATGGCAACAATCCCCGTCGATTTCTTCGCCAGGCTCCGCTCGATGATCTTGAACAAGTAAGTTTTCAGATTACCGAAATAGGAATGAAATACATGTCCGTGAAAGGTGTGAACGATTACAGGAACTTTACACGAACTTGCCGCTTTTCGGCCAAGTGCTCCTGCTTTTGAGGCATGTGTATGCACGATGTCGGGTTGAAACTCGCGAATAATTTCCTTCAGTTTTTTGTAGGCCGCACGGTCACTTTTTATGTTCGGCTCTCTCACCAACTCATCAATCAAGTGAGGTTTTACGCCATATTTCTCCAAAATAAATAAGGAATCCGACTCACCTTCTTCTGGCAATCCACCAACAAGCATTGTCTCATATTCATCTCCCAAAAAAGCGGTGAGGAACGTTGCGTTGTACGTTGGGCCACCGATATTGAATCGATTAATTATTCGTAGTACTTTAATTTTTTTCACCTAAATCTCTCTATCATTAGTAATACGTCCTCTTCTATATCGATGAAAAGCAGAACTCTATCTAATACGGGTTGTTCAAAAGTTTTCAGTCTTTGGCACATTCATTGAATATTCTTCATGAAATTTACCCAAAACGCGCCATGAAGATAATAAGTTCAATCCTATTGATCGGTTTCCTAGCGATAAACTTCGCATATGGACAAAATAAAGCGCAAATTGCCATTGATCAATTTGCCGAATCCGTACATCTAAAAAATGCTAGCATCAGTTTTGAAGTGGTTGATCTCTCCACTGGAAAGGCAGTGGCGGGCTACAATTCAGAAACGGTTTTGCCCACGGCATCCACGGCTAAATTATTCTCTACGGCGACTGCTCTGGAAATTCTGGGAGAGAACTACCGACCGAAAACGCGCATGTATGCGGATGGCGAGATCGATTCTACCGGAACATTGAAAGGTGATTTATGGATACGCGGTGGCGGTGACCCGACCCTTGGAAGTAAATACTACTGTTCGAAAGGTCACAACCGGGACTTTTTGTATGCATGGGCGGATAGTTTGAAGCGCAAAGGAATTCAAAAGATTGATGGTAGTGTTATCGCTGACGCATCCGAATTCGGATATAGTGGTGCACCCGATGGCTGGAATTGGGTCGACATGGGAAATTATTATGGTGCCGGCCCATCAGGACTGACCATTTTCGATAACCTAGTTGAGTACAAATTTAAAGTCCCTTCGAAAATTGGATCGACCTCTAAACTGGTTTCATTAACTCCTTCAGTTCCAAATTTGGTGGTGCATAATTATGTAAAAGCCCGATCTGGCGGAGGCGATAATGCATATATCTACGGCGCTCCGTACTCATTAGATCGATTCGTTACAGGAACACTTCCTGCTGGCAGTTCCGCTTTCGTTGTAAAGGGTAGCCTTCCTGATCCAGAATATCAATTCGCTTATGAACTAGAAAATGTACTCCGCGAACTGGGAATTGAAATTACAGGAGAACTAAAAACCGCTCGAAACATGGAGGTAAAAAGCGGAAACTGGTCCTACTCAAAGCGAACGCTATTGTTTACTCATTTGGGCGCGACAATTGGGAGTATTGTTGATAAGACAAATGAGCGAAGCATCAATCTATTTGCCGAACACTTGGTCAATTTGGTAGGATACCAAAGTAATGGAGACGGAAGTACAGCAAGTGGACTTCGCGTTCTTGAAAATTACTGGTCCAAGAAATGGACAACTTCTGGAATGCATGTGAATGACGGAAGCGGTCTTTCCAGAACAAATGCTATTTCAGCCTCAAACTTTACGGATTTGCTAAAAGCAATGAATCAAGGGAAAAACGGTAAGCGCTTCGAGCAGTCATTACCTGTTGCCGGAGTCAATGGAACAATGCGAAACATCTGTAAAAATCAAGCTGGACATGGAAAGATTGCTGCAAAGAGTGGATCCATGACGCGCATCCGAAGCTATGCTGGATATGTAAATGCGAGCAGTGGAAAAAAGTACGCGTTCGCGCTCATCGTGAACAATCAGACGTGCTCTAACTCTGCATTAATTGATAAGATGGAAGTTGTGTTTAATTCGATTGCCAGACTTTAGTCGCTTAGCTCAACTTCAACAATATCAGACCAAAACTCCTTAATCGTTTGCCCTGAAGCTTCGATCATTTTTGGAACGATACTCTCCGCTGAAAAACCTGGTGTTGTATTCACTTCAATGACATGTGGAACATCATTCACAAGCATGTAATCAATTCTGGCAATGGATCGCAATTGCATCAACTGGTAGATTTCTTTTGAAAGGGCCTGAACTTCTTTTGTCAATTCCTCACTGATTCTTGCGGGAGTAATCTCATCAGACAGACCTTTATACTTCGCCTCGAAGTCGAAAAAAGCATTTTCGGTTACAATTTCCGTGAGCGGCAATGCCTGAATCCCATTGTTGGTTCTGTATACTCCACAAGTTACCTCCGTTCCGTCCAAAAACGACTCGATAATAACGGTCTCACCTTCGTCAAATGCAGATCTAATCGCTTCAGATATTCCTTCTTGCTCATCCACGCGTGCGATACCATAGCTCGATCCTGAGTCGCATGGTTTCACAAAAACGGGAAGCCCCAGTTGCTCTACTATCTTCGCATCATCAATGGTTTCCTTTTCTGAACTGAGGTAAATGGAATCGGCTACTTTAATTCCAAATCCTTTCAAAAATTGATTGCAAAACCACTTATCAAATGAAAGTTCAGAAGCCAGTGGTCCAGAATTGATGTACGGAACTTGCTGCATCTCCAGATAAGCCTGCACTTTTCCATTCTCACCGGGGTCGCCATGAACATAGACAATGGCCACATCAATTTTCAGCATTTCGCCATTCACCTCCGCAGTAAAGCTCACTGGATCTAACACATAGGTAACTTCATCTACTTCCACTTTCCACCCATCACGACTGAGGTATACAAGATGAGCACTGAATTGGCTTGGAAAATTATCGCGTATTGTACGGGCACTCTTGACTGAAATATCGTACTCCGAAGAAAATCCACCACAAATGATTCCTACATTTTTCATGCACTGCGTTTTGAGCGAATTTAATCTCATTTCTGTCAAAATAAATTCCCATTTGGAAAAAGTTATCCTCATATTGAATGTGAACTAGCTGAAAACAAGAAGATAGGTTCGCCAAAATTCAGGATGAAACGCTGAAGAGTAGTATATTTGCACTACCAAAAAACGGCAACTAATTATGAAGAAGCTGCTCATAAGTTCTCTTATACTACTTACATCGACTCAATTATTTTCGCAGGTAACGCTTTACACAGATTTATTCGAATCTGGAAATACTGGTTGGGTAGTAAGTGGAAATACAACAGAAAATAAATGGACATTTAATTCCTGTGCTGGAAATGGGCCCAGTAACCCAGGTACAAACAGTATGTACATTTCTCCTTTAGGAGGAACAATTCCAGGTTGTGATGCAGGTGAGATCGATGAATTTGGATACGTAAACGCTCCTGCTGGTAACGTTCATTCTATCATCAGTTCTACTACAGTTGATGCCTCATGTGCGATATCCTTGCAACTATCGTTTGACTATTCCATTACAGGTAGTGCTGGGCAAGATTTTGCCGAAGCGGTGTACTCTACCGATGGAGGAACTCCATGGAATATCAATGGATCGACACTTCCGATCTCTGCGGCATGGACGAATACGACTCAAGCATTGCCGGCTTCAC
>JBGCDF010000338.1:0-3988 GCA_045105095.1 Crocinitomicaceae bacterium
CTTCTGAACAAAGCGATTGATCATGATGTTCGGGCATTTGAAGTGATTCCATCTCAAATTGATAATCTCTTCAAACTGGGACAGAACAATCAATTGGGAGCAATTGAACAATTGATTCTCACAGGAGAACCGCTAAAGAAAGACTTAATCGAACGAATTCTTGCGACAAAACCATCTCTTGAAATCATTAATACCTACGGTCAAACAGAGTGCTCCGATGTGACAACGATGTATCGAATCACTAAGGACAAAGACTGGAATCACCGAATGGTTGGAAACCCCATTCAGAATACGCAACACTTCATTCTGGATGAAAATAGAGCGTACTGTCCAATTGGAGTGAGTGGAGAAATCTACACTGCTGGTCCAGGAGTTTCCCGAGGCTATTTGAATCAAATTGAATTGACGGAAAACGTCTTTTTGAGTGATTCGACATTGACAGACCAGCGCGTGTACAAAACGGGAGATCTTGGTCGATGGACGAGTGAGGGAGAAATTGAAATCTTAGGAAGAGCTGATCAACAGATTAAAATAAGAGGTTTCAGAATTGAATTGGGTGAAATTGAGCAAGCCATACTGAAACAACCAGAAGTCGCTGAAACCGTCGTTCAAGCCATTGAAAATGAAGAGGGCGAAAAGGAACTTGTTGCGTATCTGACTGTCGCGACTCGGGATAATTCAACAATCGAATCAGATGAACTGAACAGTTCAATCTGGAGAAGGAAACTGAAGGATATACTTCCAGATTACATGCTTCCGCTCTATTTCGTTAGGTTAGAGAAAATGCCATTAACGAGCAACGGAAAGATTGATAAAAAGAGCCTTCCAAAGCCCAAGGATCTTGGTTTGACCGTTCAATCTAATTTCGTGGAACCTAAAACGGAACTAGAGCAAACGGTAGCCGAAATCTGGCAAGAGATTTTGAATCATGAAAGAGTAGGAACAGAAGATGATTTCTTTGCTCTAGGTGGACATAGCTTGAAGGCGGTTCGTATAACGAATGCATATTTTGAACAGTTAGGAGTGAAGATGCCACTTCAGGAGTTATTCGCGAATACAACGATTTCTTCGCATGTCAGTTGGATGTCAGACGCAACAACCGAGGCCTACGAAGCTATTCCTGTTGCAGATACTGATACAAATGGTAAACATGAATTCCCTGTTTCTGATGCACAGCGCAGATTGTGGATTCTTAGTCAATTCGAAGATAGTTCTGTCGCTTACAATATGCCTGGACAGGTTTTCTTGAATGAAGCCATTCAAGTCGATCATTTTAAGAAGGCAATACATGCGACAATTGAGCGCCACGAAATTCTACGTACCTTATTCAAAGAAACGGGAGCGGGAGAGCTGGTGCAGAAAGTCATCGATACGAATCAGTTCGAATTTAACATCGAAACAGTCGATTTCCGAGCGGAGGCTGATACAATGCAGGCTATTCGTTCCTATGTTGATCAGGACACCCGAAAGTCATTTAATCTTGAAAATGGCCCATTGATTCGAGCCGCTTTATTGCAAATTGCAGAGAACGAATTCGAGTTTTATTACAATACCCACCACATCATCAGCGATGGTTGGTCAGGTGAGGTTTTGGCAAATGATGTATTTGCGTTTTATGAGGCTTCTATCAACAATACTGAACCGAATTTACCTGAACTGCGTGTTCAGTACAAGGACTATGCGAATTGGCAGTTAGAGCAGTTGAAAGGAGAGGCGTTCGAAGACCATCGATCATTTTGGAAAAGCGAACTGTCAGGAGAACTTTCTATTCTTGATTTACCAACATACAAGCAAAGACCTGGACTAAAAACGCACGCTGGAAAAGGGAAAAGGACCTTGGTTGATCAGTTGTCTCTCTCTAAATTGAAGCGCTATTCGCAGGACAACGGTGGAAGTCTTTTCATGGGACTGCTCACTGTTTGGAACGTTTTGATGCATCGCTACACGGGACAGACAGATGTGATTATCGGAACTCCAGTCGCAGGAAGAGATCATCCTGATTTGGAAAATCAAATCGGATTCTATGTGAATACGCTTGCGCTGAGAAATCGAATTGTACCAACAGAGGATACATTTGCCACTTTCTTCGAAAAGGTGAAGCGAAATACATTAGATGCGTACGACCATCAGCAATATCCATTTGATCGTCTGGTAGACGAATTGGAAATGGTGCGAGATACTAGCCGAAACGCCGTATTCGATATTATGATGAAACTCATGAATATTGCTGAAAATGAGTCGCAGCTTGAATCAGTGGAAGCGGAGAATGAAATCGACGAAATCATCAATCTGGGATGGATGGCAGCCAAGTTTGACTTGGAAGTGTCGTTTCAGGAATTAGGTGACCACTTGTCGTTTGAGCTGGTATACAATTCAGATGTATACGACGATCAAATGATTGTAGGACTCATGAATCATTTCAAAAGCCTATTGAGTCGAATCACCGATCAACCATATTCAAAGATTGCAGAGATCGATTTCTTGTCGGATACTGAAAAAGAACAACTGACAGAAACGTTTAACAATACCGAAAGGAATACAAAGGAATATACTTCGATCATTCAGATGTTCGAAGATCAGGTAGCCGAGACTCCCAATCGAGTTGCGCTTCGTTGTGAAAACAGTACAATGAGTTATGAGTATCTGAACGCAGCCGCTAACCAATTCGCAGATTATCTTTCTAAAGAACGCCAGATTTCCTCAGGAGATTTAGTTGGAGTGAAATTAGAACGGAACGAGTGGTTAATTATCTCAATACTCGGAGTACTGAAAACAGGTGCGGCGTACGTTTCAATTGATCCAGAATATCCTCAGGAAAGAATTGAGTTCATCGAAAAAGACACAGCAGCAAAGTTGTGCATTGATATAGATGTAATCCGCAGTTTTGGTAGAGAGCGAGAGAAATGTTCAGTGGATAACAAGTCAATCACGCTTGAAAAAGACCAATTGGCGTACATTATTTATACGTCTGGTTCCACTGGGACTCCGAAAGGCGTAATGATTCCACATGGAAGTGTTGGATCATTAATCAGCTGGAGTCATAAAGAGTTTGCTCAAACCATAGTTGATGAGGTATTCTTCACAACTTCGATCAATTTTGATCTTTCCGTATTCGAGATGTTCTTTCCATTAACTTCTGGTAAATCGGTACGGATATTAAAGGATGGCCTAGAGATTCCAGCTTATTTGGATCACGACCGAGATGTAATGGTAAATACTGTTCCTTCAGTAGTCGGAACCTTACTTCAAGAAGGAGTTGATCTCAGTTTGATTGCTGCATTGAATATGGCCGGGGAACCGATTCCGCAGAGTTACAAGGATGAGTTAGCCGGAAGAATAGATGAGATCCGAAATCTCTATGGCCCATCCGAAGATACTACGTATACGACTTGTATGCGCGTGGATCAAGATCAACGAGACTTGATTGGCAGTCCGATTGACAATACGGAAATCTACGTTTTGAATGATTCATTGTCTCTTCAACCCGTTGGAGTGGTCGGCGAGATATGTATTTCAGGCGAAGGATTAGCAAAAGGATACTTGAATCAGGAGAAGTTAACAGCTGAAAAGTTCATAAACAATCCATTCAAACCTGGAACGAAATGCTACAAAACGGGGGATATGGGAAGATGGCTTCCAGACGGTAATCTCCAGTTCGCGGGAAGAAAAGATCGTCAGGTGAAAATCCGAGGATACCGTATTGAGCTAAACGAAATTACTAGGGAATTACTTGCTCACAAGTCAATTGATAATGGACTCGTAGCGACTTTTACGAACGACCGAGAGGGAAAAGAACTAGTTGTTTATTTCACAATATCTAATGAGGAAAAGACAAATAATATTGAGGGAAGCGAAGCATCCGTTATTGAGGAATTGAGAGCTCTTTTGAAATCAAAACTTCCTGCATACATGGTTCCTTCGTACTTTGTTGAGTTAGACGAAATGCCTCTCACACCAAATGGTAAGATTGATGAAAAGGGACTGCCAC
>JBGCDF010000339.1:0-12245 GCA_045105095.1 Crocinitomicaceae bacterium
AATCTACGCGAACATTTACCAATCAGATTTCATCGTTGTCATTGACCCAAAAACGGGGAAAGTGCTTCAACAAATCAGTGCGACGCAATTGGCGAAAATATCCAGAGGAGACGGAGATGTCTTGAACGGAATCGCTTACAATCCAGAGACACAAAAAATGATTGTTACGGGCAAATTCTGGAAGGAATATCACGAAGTAAAGGTAACGCCAGTTAAGTAGAAACAACAAACCCCGATTAACGGTTAACGTCAATCGAGGTGTATTGATGAATCTATTTACGAGATCACGCTAAGAGTTACTCATTCTCTAATTCTAGAAGTGCGTATCCGTATGTCGTTCCGTCTGATAATACGTCATATTCCTGAGGTTTAACGGTTGTTCCTACTGGTAGATTTAAACGTTCGATGACCTTTTCATTTAGTTCATTATTTTGCTCTCCTATTTCGAAGGTTGTACCACCAACAGATCTACAGAATTTTACGTGTAATGTTTGATTATCTACGTACGTAAAGATAGCAGGGCCAACGACTGGGTCTAGTGGACCAGAAGGTTCAACTGTCCCCGGTGATTGTGGGCAAAAACCAGGATCGTATTCGCAAAATATTTCATAGGTCTGTGTTGTTATCATTTGGATCCATGGGTGTGGCGCTTGATTTGAATTACTAATACTTCCTCCGCTTGGACAGATGATGTCGCTACTTCCTGCGGGCTTGTCCGCTGCGTTATTCAAGTAGAAAACAGCTGTACTCATCGAACATGGATTTGAAATACTACCAATACCAGATGTGGAAAATTGTGTCCCAATCCATCCCGGCACATTCGAGTTAATTTGATATCTAAAAGCACTCCCAACAATTTGATTTTCTTGGAAGTCAAAGATGGGATTGGTTGTATTTGCAGGATAATTGTCTATAAAGTCATGGAAATGATAGGGTACTCCACTGGGAAGGTTGTTGTGATGATTTTGTCCAACATTAATAAACTCAATTGGTACGTATGTAAATTTAAACACATTGTTTTGAATGTGCTTATCTACTCTGACTGCAAAACCTCCAGCTAGACATTGCAAATCGCAGTGATATTCCCAGATAGGATTATTGGTGTATTTTTCCTGACCAGTGTAGTTAACTGATGTTTCGTCAGTTGTTGGCTGGGGCTCTTTCTTATTACAACTAAACAAGAGTAATCCTGCGATCAGAAAAGACGAAATTAAAAGTGCATTTTTCATATAATTATTTTTTAGTGTTAAAACAGCTCAAACAATTGAACCGTATTTTTTGGTTAAGAACTGCCTGTTTTTTGGCGCTCTAATGGATTAGGATGTTCGAACAAGGCAAAGTTGAAAATGCCAATTCATACTGGCTGAAACTCATGTCATTTTTTCTGAAACTGATGTAATTGCTTACGAGATAACACATGATAAATGAGAAAACCAAATAGCGGATAACTTACTGAACGAGTTACAGCTACACTAAAAAAACTAAATAATTAAGGCGTCATTTACATCTATTACAACACACTTTTTCGATATTCCGATGGGGTCATTTCGAAATGTTTTTTAAACACTTTATTGAAGGATTGAATGCTATTGAATCCAGATAGCTCGGATACTTCTTGTATAGAAATGAGTTGATCAGTAAGAAGACGTGCAGATTCTTTGAGTCGAATGGAGTTGATGAATTGAGATGCACTTCGCCCCGTTAATGATTTAAGTTTCTGATGAACACTGTTTCTGTTTAGTGCTAGCTCTTGACAGAAAAACTCAACGTTAAAAGAAGCGTTTAAAAGGTTCGATTGAATGATGCTTGTCGCCCTTATTAAGAACTCCTGATCAAGGGAGTTAGATGTAATTTCTTCAGGAGCAAGGAAAATATTCTGTGAAAAACGCTTTCGTAACTGTTCACGCTGTTCGATTAAATTTTTGATGCGAACCTTCAACTCCTCTGGACTAAAAGGTTTGGTTAAATAGTCATCAACACCTATTTCGAGTCCTGAAATGCGATCTCGATCTGCGGCTTTGGCAGTCAACAGAATAATTGGAATGTGCGAAGTGGAAAATTGATTTTTAAGCGTTTTGGCTAGTTCTGCCCCGTCAATTTTGGGCATCATAATATCACTAATGATCAAATCGGGTTGACTTTCCTGAGCAATTTCAATCCCTTCTTCTCCGTTATTTGCAAAAAGGATAGTGTATTCCTTGTCGAGTAGACTTTTCAGTAAATATTGCATTTCAAGGTTATCCTCCACGATCAAAAGGGTGTTTTGTTGATGGTTGGTTAAATCAGAAGATTCCTGACTTAGGACCTTTTCATTGGATAGAACGATGGTGGATTCGATTGCTTCTATTTCTGCTGGAATTGTGAAAGAAAAACAAACTCCGCCTTGAACGTTTTTAGCTGTTATTTTCCCATCGTGGAGCACAATAATTTCTTTACAGAATGATAAGCCAATTCCATAACCCGTGTACTCTTTTTCTTGTGAACGGGCATAGCGATCAAAGATGAAAGGGAGGAAGTCGGCATTGATCCAATCACCTGAATTGACTAGCTCAAGTTCAAACAATTGTTTTTCTCGATCAAGAGTTGTCTTTAACTGAACATTTCCGCCTTTCGGCGTGTGCTGAAAAGCATTCTTGAGTAGATTGTTTACGACCATTTTCAAACGGTACTCATCAGCTAGTACTTTGACACTCTCTGAAGGAAGAACGACCTCGAAGTGAACGCCATTTTGTAGGAAGAGGGGTTCAAAGTTAATTTGCTGCTCTTGTATGAAATGGGTTAGTTCAAACGCTTTTTTCTTAAGGACAGCGTTACCTGCATCTAGGAGTGATAGCTCTAAAATTTCATCTACCATGAGAAGCAAATGTTCGGCATTGCGCTTCACTATTTTTAAGTCGTTTTGATCCTCGTCCGTTGAATGCTCTATGAGTTTTTCAATGGGCGCCTTGATCAGCGTTAGTGGTGTTCTAAACTCATGCGAAATGTTGCTAAACAACTGGTTTTTTAGCTCAAATGATCGCTTAGACTCTTCTGCTTTGAGTTGTTCAAGTTGTTTTTCCTTTTCTAGGGTTTTCTGTTTCAATGCTTCACGAACTCTCGCCTCTTTCGATCGATTGTAGATAAAATAGATAATGACACCGAGGAGTAAGAGTAGAACAGAAAGAGAGATAATAAGCGTTCTCCTTCTTTGAAGTGTGTTTTGTTGGCTGCCGAGTAAATTTTCCTTTTCAAGACGGTCGACATGTAATTGACTTATTTCAGCCTCTTTTTCCAGTAGATCATTTTTTGATTGAACTTTCTCCACCTCCAAGGCGTCGCTTATTTTGTTGATTTCCTTATCGATCTCTCTGCTTTTTTCGCTATAAATAAGAGCTTGCCTGAAATCACCTTTCTTCCGATATATTTCTGATAGAATACGGCAACTGCTGGAGCGATCTTCTGAAGCAATTTCGTCAGTACTGTTCAGAAAAGTTTCAAGCGCTTTTAATGATTCATCATGCCGATCAAGTCTGTACATCAATGTTCCTTCCAGAAACTGAAATTCTCCTCGAAGATATGATTCAGGATAAATTGACACCATTTGATCTCGTTTTTCCAACGCCTTTTGGATATTATCCATTTTGAGGGATAAAGAAATGATCATATAGTCAGATTGAAGTTGATGAAAAGCACCCAGGTTATTCTTTATGCAAACACTGGCACACTCCTCAAAAAAATACATGGCACTATCGAGCTGCTTCCGCTCCTCCATTAACCGACCATACAAGTAGAGAACACCACTTCTGTTTATTTCATTTACACGACTGGTTTCTTTGGATGTTATCCAGTCGGACATTTTTGAGAGAAACTTCTCCGATTCATCTAATCTACGAGCCTTCAACAGGCAACCGACTAAGTATCTTTGTATCCCAAAGGTTCCCTCTTCATCATTGTTTTCATTGGTTATTTTTAAAGCTCTTTGCAAGGGTTCGACAGCCTTAGAATACTCATTTTTATGCATCCATGCAATTCCGATCTTCTTAAGAATGTCCTTCTCATACTGGGTGCGGCCAGTAGATTTTTCCATAGCTAGAGCAGATTGGGCATATTTAAGAATAGAGTCTTGCTCGTGAACATACATATACGAGAGAATTAGATTCTCATATGCGAACAACTTATGAACTTGACTTCCCCATTCATCCGAACACTTTATTCCGTTAGTCAAATAATACAATGCAGAATCGATTTTTTGTAAGGGAGCAAACTGTACCCCTAATCTTTCGTAACTGATGCACTTTAGTTCTGGAGAATCCCATTTTTGAGCTTCATACAAACTGACAAACGTACTGTCGAATGAAGCTTTGTGACCATTAATAGGTAAAACACTCATCATTCGAATTTTGGATAGCAAAACGGTATCCTTCGACCGTTGTGCCAATAACCGAGCAGAGTCGAGAATGTGTACATCATCTTCCCAAGTTCTGGAATAATCCCGCATCTCCATTTTGAAATAGTAAGCATGCGCCAGAATACTATCGTTATGACATTTTTTTGCCGCCGCGATAAGTGCGTCCTGGTCCTGGTCTTCTCGAATGTTATTTGTCCCTTTTAAAAAGGACTTTATTTCCAACGCTAAATACTTGGCGCGAAAAGCCTTTTCGTAATGTGCATTGCTCGTAAACCATTCATGACATTTGTCCGCTTTTTCATAGAGTTGATCACTTGCGCCTACCCGCAGAAACTTAATTTCTGATGATATTAATAGGGCCGTATATCGTTCATAAGTTCGGTTAAATTGTTTAGCGAGTTTGTATGCTTCGTGAGCGTAAATTTGTGCACTATCGAGCTGAATGTTCTTGAAGGTCTCGGCCTGGATGATTCTGTTGTTGAATTGTGATTTTGAATGCTCAGTGAATTGAAAAGGATTGTTATTCTGTGTTTTTTGAATAATGAAATAGGCAATGAAACCGAGGATTAAGACATAAAAAGTAATTTTGATGTAACTTGATCGTGACATATGGCTAGGTTGTTAATGTTCAGAATACAACCAAAGAAAGGTAAAAGTTCTGCTCAAAGTTGGCGTGAGGATCAAAAAGTGATCATTCCAGTGAATTCTGCGTAGAAATTCTTTTATTGAGCATTGGAATGATTAAACATTGATAAGGTTTTTGTACTTTTAACCAAAAGCTTAATTAGCTGATTTAGAAGTATTATCTTTTTATTTGAGTGATTAAACTATTTAATGCACATGAAAACGTCACTACTCCATAAGTTGTTTTTCTCAGCTTTGCTGATACTTCCGAGTACCTTATTTTCTCAATATCAGGTGAACGGGAACGCTTCAACGCTTTCGTGCAACTGTTATCAACTCACCCCTAACTCGAATACACAATCAGGATCTGTTTGGAATGTGAACATCATCAGCCTGAATCAACCCTTTGATTTTACCTTGGATATCTTCTTGGGATGCAATAATGGCGGGGCTGATGGAATTGTCTTTGGATTACAACCCGTTGGAACAGGAATCGGAACCAGTGGGGGAGGAATGGGGTTTCAAGGAGTTACTCCGTCCGTAGGTTTTTTCATTGATACGTGGCAAAATATACCGAATAATGACCCCGCAGCGGATCATTTTTCAATCAATGCGAACGGGGATATTAACCATAACGGAGGAGCGAATGATTTGGCTGGACCTGCGTCCTTACCGTTCAACATTGAAGATTGTGCCTGGCATACATTGCGCGTCACATGGGACCCTGCAACATTTACGCTCCAAGGATACATTGACAACGTTTTGTATTTAACATACACGGGAAATATTGTAGCAAACATTTTCTCAGGGAACCCAAATGTTTTCTGGGGTATGACAGGGGCAACTGGCGGTGCAACGAATCAACAACAGTTTTGCACAACATTAACGACCAATTGGGCAATCGATTTTCCAGATTATGCTTGTTCTGGTCAGACGATACAGTTTTCAGATAGCACAACGTCATTCGGTCAGATTGTAGGTTGGGATTGGAGTTTTGGAGATGGAAACACAAGCGCTCTGCAAAACCCGTCTCATACGTATGCTGCGGATGGCGTCTACAATGTTAAGTTGGTTGTAACAGATGCTTCAGGTTGCCAGGATAGTTTGACCGATCAGGTAACTGTGGCAACACCAATATTGAACCCAACAGCATTCCCGTCCTCCATTTGTCCGGGAGCAAGCACTCAGGTGAACGCAGGATTGGTGCATCCTTTTGCGAATGTATACGATTACACTTGGTTACCAGCTGCAAGCTTATCAAATCCAACACTGGCAAGTCCGTTGGCAACGCCTTTAGCTACTACCATGTATTATGTTTCCGCTGTTGACCCGACTACAGGTTGTTCGGCAGACGACAGTATATTGATTCAACTAATTCAGCCACCAGACCTTGACCCTATTGCGAATGTTTCCATCTGTGAGTCGTATACTTTTCCAGCAATTCAAGGAACCAATTTGACGGCAGGAGTTGCTTATTACACAGGAACAGGTGGAACAGGGACGCAGTACAACTCTGGAGACGTCTACAATGTAATCGGGCCGGTGACTTTGTTTGCTTTTGATGACAATGGTTGTACAGATGAGGAAAGTTTTACATTGGACATTCTTTCAACACCGGTGGTTGACCTAGGGCCTGATATCACAACCTGTCAACCCGATACGATTGTGTTGGCTGCGGGTATTCCTGGAGCTACGTATATGTGGAATGATAACTCTTCCAATGCTACACTGAATGTTTCATCTGTCGGAAGTTATTGGGTTGAGGTGATAGAAAACGGATGTTCCGGCTCAGATACGATGGATGTTCTGGCCAGTTCAATTGTTGTTACTCTTCAAAACGACACTACGATTTGTGATGGTAGCTCTTTACTGCTTGATGCAACGATTGCTGGTGCAAGCTACTTGTGGAACGATAATTCGACGAATTCCACTTTGAACGTTACCGCAGCAGGTAACTATTCTGTTACCACGACCTTGGGAATTTGCTCAGATATGGATTCAGTTCAAGTTTCAACACAAGAGTTGGAGGCTGCTTTCACCACATCAGGAACGGTAGGCTGTGTTCCCTTGGAAATTCAGTTTACCGATCAATCTACGGTAAACCCCGGGTTGATCACCAATTGGATGTGGGACTTTGGAAACGGTCAACTATCCGACTTACAAAATCCTCAGCAAGTGTATGTCACTCAAACGAACGGAGTATTCAGCATAGAGTTGACAGTTACTTCTGCCATTGGATGTATTGATGATACTACGATCAACATTCAAATTAATGCTTTCGAATACGCACAGGCCTTGACAAGTCATTCGCCACAAATAGCCACCGCTGATCAAGCAGTCAGTTTTGTAAACCTTTCAGCTAATTCTACGAGTTGGTACTGGGAGTTTGAAGATGGAGACAACTCAACAGAAGAGAATCCAGAGTACACATACACTCAGCCAGGAAATTATACGGTTACGCTAATTGCCATGAACGCTAATGGGTGTAACGATACGCTTTACTACAGCATTCAGGTCGTGAGCGAAGTTTTGTTATTTGCTCCGAATGCATTCACCCCAGATGGTGATGAGCACAATCAAACGTGGAAATTTGAAATTCAAGGGGTAGATGTGTACGATTTTAAGGTATCCATCTTTAATGGCTGGGGAGAGATGATTTGGGAGAGTCGAGATCCATCAATCGGATGGGACGGAACGCATAATGGCGAATTGGTTCAAGAGGGAATTTATACTTGGAGGATGGAATTTGGAAATCTAGTGAATGACGATAGAGAAATTGTGATGGGGCATGTCAACCTCATGCGTTAGAACGGCTACGCATGTTCAATGAGGTTATCCTGCATCTAATGAGTTGATTTAAAAAGCACTAGTGATTAAATAGGATTGAATCAAACAGTGTAATCTTGACATTCGAGCGGAAGATAATCTCGAGAGGAATAGTGATATTTTACGTATTTTGTTGATTATGAATATAGGTTGTGTGATATACAAAAAGAACATTCGAACGGGAGGGTTGACCGCGGAATGGCAGTTTGAAAAAGAAGATCAGGTTGTTGGAGGTACTGGTACGGCAACAGGAAGTCCTGGAGCGAATTATGCAGGGGAATATGAAATCACCTATTATGTCGGTGATGAACCTGATGGACCCTACGACCTCACGATTAAAGAGGAAAGTGAGTATTATAGGCTTTCCTGGTATCAAAATGATGAATTAAAATATTCGGGAATAGGATTACTCAACGGTCCTTTTTTGGTTGCTGGATGGAAATCCACAACGATGGAAGACTAACTATAAGACCCAACGAAAAAAACTACACATGAAGACCTTACTACTCAGCACGTCTTTTTTATTACTTCTATTAACGCTTCCGATCACCGCATATTCGCAATATCAAGTGAATGGAAGTGCTAGCACATTATCCTGTAACTGTTATGAATTAACGGCGAATGCGGGAACCTTGTCAGGTTCAGTTTGGAATACGAATAGCATCAACTTAACTCAACCTTTTGATTTCACGTTTGATATCTTCCTAGGCTGCAACAACGCAGGGGCGGATGGAATTGTTTTCGGACTTCAACCAATTGGAACAGGTGTTGGAACAAGTGGAGGAGGAATGGGCTTTCAAGGAGTTTCTCCTTCGGTAGGCTTTTACATTGATACATGGCAAAACGGGATTAATAACGATCCCGCCGCAGACCATTTTTCCATTAACGCGAATGGCGTAATTGATCACAATGGAGGAATAAATGATTTAGCGGGACCAGCATCTTTACCGTTCAATATTGAAGATTGTGCTTGGCATACACTTCGAGTAGTGTGGGATCCTACGACTTTCACATTTCAAGGGTACATCGACGGCACCTTGTATTTAACGTATACAGGAGATGTTGTAACGAACATTTTCTCTGGAAACCCGAACGTGTTCTGGGGAATGACTGCCGCAACTGGGGGAGCGACCAATTTACAGCAGTTCTGTACAGAACTCACAACGAGTTGGGCAACGGACTTGCCAGACTATACGTGTCTGGGTCAGCCAATGCTCTTCTCAGACAGTACTACTTCTTTTGGTCAAATAGTTGATTGGAATTGGAATTTCGGCGATGGAAACTCCAGTCAGGTGCAAAACCCTTCGCATTTATATGCAGCAGATGGAATTTACAATGTAATCCTAACAGTTACAGATGCCTCGGGATGTCAGGACAGTATTTCTCAACCTGTTACTGTGGCCACACCAGAATTGATTCCTTCAGCATTTCCATCATCCATTTGCCCAGGAGCAAGCACACAAGTAAATGCAGGATTAAACCACCCCTTCTCAAGTCAATACACCTATACATGGTCGCCAGCGGGAAGTTTGAGTAATCCAACAATTGCAAGTCCACTTGCGACTCCAGCCGCGTCAACGATGTACTACATATCGGTAGTCGATCCGACTACAGGATGTTCCGCAAATGACAGTATTTTGATTCAAATTACTCCACCGCCAGATATAGATCCGATTACCAATGTCGCGGTGTGTGAATCGTTTGTTTTCCCTGCGATTCAAGGAACAGGTTTGACGCCAAACGTCGCATATTTCTCAGGAACAGGGGGAACAGGGACGCAGTACAACCCGGGTGATGTATTTAACACTGTCGGTCAAACGACGCTTTATGCATATGACGATAACGGTTGTACGGATGAAGAACTGTTTACCTTGAATATTCTTCCGATTCCTACAATTAATTTGGGTCCAGACGTTTCTATTTGTCCAGCAGAGCAGACAACCATTGACGCAACAACTCCAGGAGTTTCGTATAACTGGAACGATAACTCTACTGGCCCGACATTGACGGTTTCTGCCGCGGGAAGTTATTGGGTGGAGATTACTGAAAACGGATGTTCCAACTCGGATACGGTGGATGTCATAATTCTTCCTACTCCAACATTTACGCTCGGTAATGATACGGTCGTGTGTGATCCTCCTTTTCAAATATCACCTTCTCAGGCGTATACATCATACCTCTGGCAAGATGGTAGTACGAATACAACTTTCACCATTTCTGCTCCAGGAACGTATAGCGTAACGGTTACTGACGGTTCTGGCTGTATCGGAAATGGGGAGCTTGTGGTTGGAAATGGATGTCAGCCTGAAATTTCAGTCCCGAATGTATTTACACCTAATGACGATGAAGTAAATGACGAATTCTATGTCAACGCGGCGAACGTAGATGATTTCTCAATGGTAATCATAAACCGATGGGGCAATGTCGTGCGCGAGTTCAATTCTCCATCTGATACCTGGGATGGAACGATGCCAAATGGCGAGCCAGCTAATGATGGGGTGTATTTTTGGAAGCTGAATTATTCTTACGTGGAGAACACGGAGCAGATAAATGAAGAAAAATCTGGAAATGTTACGTTGATTAGGAATTAGTTTTTCTTGATATGTGCCAACCGCAATGGTGTTGTTTATTGTATCAGGATCTTGCCTTTTAAACACAGACATTAAGATATAAGGGTAAAAACCCTCTTTCTTCCTATTCGTGATGGGTTAACCATTCTAAGAAAAACGCAAGCACTTCACCTTAGCGTCCTTTGCGGTGAAAAAGAGATTACTACGAAGACTTCAGGATCGAAACAGTTGTGTTTTAACGCAGAACATTAACATGACCAGTAAACGTCACTTTTTCATCAGTATAGACAGCTTTGGTTTGTATTACCCAAGTATACGTTCCGTCTTGAACAACTCTTCCATTGTAGGTTCCGTCCCAGCCGATTGACGGATCATTATTTTCCCAAATCAATTCTCCCCAACGATTAAAAAGCTGCAGGCTGAAATTATATGGATCATATCCCTCAACATATACACGCCAAACATTATTGAACTCGTCTCCATTTGGAGTAAAGGCATTGGGCGCAAACACATTGCTCTCTTCAAGGACTTCCACAAAATAAATTGCGGTGTCTGAGCATCCCAAATCTGAGTATGCGATCAGCATTGTTTCAAATGAGCCTGATTGATTGGTAGGAAACGAGGCTGAAGGATCAGTAAGGGTTGAAGAAGAGGGGACACCACTTTCAAAAAACCACTCATAACTATCTGCATTGACTGAATTGTTGACAAATGAAACATTGGGATCGTGAGTAGTTACGACTCCAGGTGTCCAAGTGAAATTGGCTATTGGCGGTGATTCAACAATGAGCGCATTGTCAAATAACACTGTATTTGTGCAGCCTGCGTTAGATACCACAGTCATTTGGATTGGATACGAACCAGCTCCTAAGGCTTCTGTATAAACGATGTTTTGGTTAACAACAACTTGTGTTCCGTTAATAATCCATTCAATCGTTGCAACTTGGCTTGGATCAGTTGTATTCAAAATTTCGAATATGGCTGGATCACATTGATTCGGATTAGTAACAAGGTAAGATGGCTGTGGCAATGGAGCGACGAAAACATCTGTTGTAAGAACAATAACAGAGTTACAAGCATCGGAAATGGTTACAGTATACTGCGTGGTGTCGGCAGGACTCACATTTATGACAGCGCTTGATGGGTCAACGATAGTCGTTCCGTTACTCCAATCAAACGTATACGGTCCGTTTCCTCCTGCTGCTGAAGCCGTTAATGTTACCTGTTCGCCAAAACAGATTGTCGAGGATGGAGAAATATCTCCACTGAGGTCAAAAACGGTAACATTGATCGTTTCTGTTGCAGAGAGACAGCCATGTTCATTTTCAGCGTAAACCGAATAACTAGTGTTTCCGTTAACGGTTACAGTTTGGTTCGGTGCAGTATCGCCTGTCATGTCCCAGAAATACAAGAATGAAGCGCCGCTGGTTGCACTCGCCGAGAGGGTTAAATCGGTACCGTCACATACTACAGTGTCCACAGAGGTAGTAAGTGTTACGGGAGCGTTGAAATCAACCTGAATGGTATCTTCAATGACGCACGTACCTGCTGTTACAGCAACACTGTATTGACCTGCTTGTGTCACATTAAAAGTGGCATTAACACTAGCATCTTGCCAAAGGTAGGAAGTCGCACCTATTGTCGTAGCATCAAGTAAAAGTGTTGATCCATCACACAAAAGGGTATCATTTCCTAAGTCGATTGTCCCAGAAAAGTAATCGACGACGATCGTGTCTGAGTTGCTTCCACAGGCATCTGAAATCTCTACCCAATACGTTCCAGCCGCGTTTACTAAATAGCTGGAATTAGTTGAACCGTCCTGCCAATTGTACGAAACT
>JBGCDF010000340.1:0-6285 GCA_045105095.1 Crocinitomicaceae bacterium
ACTGGTTTGATTGGAAACTTACAAGAAGGTGCTGAAAACATTTCAGATCGTCGCCTCTACCCTTGGAACGGACACTGGGTTCGTCAGGATGAATCGCAATTTACAGGTCAGATTCGTGCAAACTTCGTAAGAGGTCGTGGAGATTACATGGGAGTTGCCGGAAGCTTGAATGACGGTGCTGACGTTACTGCTCCAGTTGATTCTTACTGGCCAAACGGTTACGGTCTTTACCATATGGCTGGTAACGTTTCTGAATGGGTATTGGATGTTTACCGTCCATTGACAAGTGAAGATTACGATGAATTCCGACCATTCCGTGGAAACGTGTTTAAAACGAAATTGTTGAACAACGAAGGAAGCATCGAATTGAAAACAGCACAAGTTGATTACGATGTTCACGGTATGAAAGAATACTTGAATGAATTCGAGCGTATCCGTTTCCAACGTATCTCTGCTGACAAACATGATCCGAATGATACTATTATCCCAGTAGGATTGGCTGCTAACATTCAATCTCGTAACCCATCGAAAAATGGTTATGCTCCAGATCCTTTCTATGTATCACACGGAAAAGTGAAAGATTCAATCGAGCTTACATTGTTGGCAAGTATCAACGAAGTGATTGATGTTGCTTTAGGATACAAAAACGAAAAGCACGATATCGAAGCTTCGGCTTACATTCAGGATAACTTATTTGACGGAATCTTCGCAGATGAAATCAGAGAAGGTCCAGATGGTGAAGAGTACGCATTCGAAATTATCTCAATGTTACGTGATGGATTCAATGATTTCATCATCAACACACCAGGTAAATTGAAATACAGAGGTGTAACAGAAGAAGAGAACATCGGTCGCTTAAACTACCGTAAGTCTGATTACATTGATTACTTGGATGGAGATATCGAAAGCTCGATCTTCTACAATAATGATGATCGTAAGAACGATATCAACCAAGCAACTCGTGACCCACGATTGGTAATGTACCAGGATCAGCACGAAGAGTATAGCTTAGATGGTCAGCAAGTTAAGCCAGGTGACCGTACTTCATGGCCAACAACTTTGGTCTCTGATAAATCAAGAGTATACAAAGGAGGTTCATGGAAAGACAGAGCTTACTGGTTGGTTGCAAGTAACCGTCGTTACTTAGACGAAGACAAATCAACAGATGCTATTGGATTCAGATGTGCAATGGACAGAGTTGGTTCTCCTACAGGATTCAACTACGGAAGAAAAAAGAAAAAGAAGAAGTAAGCTAATTCTTTAGAAATACTTAGAAAGCCATCCATTCTCGATAACTATCGAGAGGATGGCTTTCTTGCTTTTGCACAATTCCCTCTTAACAAGCAAGACTCTAATCCGTAGAACAAAAACGATCACTCCATATATTTGTAGTATGGAAGCATTATACGATTTGTTTTTGGCCTCTAGCGGGATTTGCACAGATACTCGGAAAATTGAAGATGGTTCTCTGTTTGTGTGTATCAAAGGGGAAAATTTCGACGGGAATACTTTTGCCAACAAGGCCCTTGAACAGGGAGCGACGCACGTAATTGTCGACAATAAAGAGTTCTTTTCTGACCCAAAACGAATGACACTCGTTGAAAGTAGTATCCAAACTCTTCAGGAATTGGCAAATCATCACAGAAAACAATTCGACATTCCTGTTATCGGAATTACTGGAAGCAATGGAAAAACTTCCACGAAAGAATTGATCCATGTAGTCCTGAAAAAGAAATACAACGTTCTTGCTACAATAGGCAATTTAAACAATCACTTGGGAGTGCCCTTCACCCTACTCCGATTGAAATCAGAACACGAAATTGCCATTATCGAAATGGGAGCGAACGGATTAAAAGATATCGAAGAACTATCTGCAATTGCCGAACCAACACATGGCATCATTACAAATATCGGAAAAGCACACCTCGAAGGATTCGGTGGATTTGAGGGAGTACTTAAAACGAAAAGAGAATTGTACGAATCTGTTGAAAAGTCCAATGGAATGATCATCTACAATGCTGATGATCAAATTTTGACGAACGCACTTCCTAAAAATACCAGAACCCTCACCTACGGAACAAAAAACGCTGAGATTCATGGAGAATTAGTAGGGCTCTCCCCTTTTGTTGAAATGAAATGGACGAATAAAGACTACTCTTCCCCTATTTTGAAGACACAAATGATTGGGAAATACAATTTCTACAATTATTTAGCCGCTATTTCATTCGGAATCGTGTTTGATGTTCCTACAGGCGATATTTCAGACGCAATTGAGGAGTATCTACCTACAAATAACCGCTCTCAAGTTAAAAAAACAGCGAAAAACACGCTCATCATGGATTGCTACAATGCGAATCCGACCAGTATGAAATCTGCCTTAGAAAGTTTTGCCATCAACACGCACGCTGATAAACTGTTCATTATTGGTGACATGAAAGAAATGGGGGCTGAAGAAGAAAAGGAACATGCCGCCATTATTCAATTAGTTGAAACATTGAATCTGAACGGAATCACGGTAGGAGAAGCGTTTAAAAAATGTCAATCCGAAGCCATTCAACAACAATTCAACACGACCGAAGAATTAAACACGTTTTTAGAGAAAGAACAGTTTTCTGGGAAACTCGTACTTTTAAAAGGCTCTAGAAGTATTGGCCTCGAAAAAGCCGAAGTAAATTTGTAACCTGCTAATTAACTAGCTGATAGTTAGTAAGGTTTCCAGAAGTTGCTCGTCTTAGAAAGTAGCGTTATGAAAACTTCTCAACTCATCTTATTCATCGTATTATCATCGATTTACTTCCTATCCTGTGAGAAGGACAAAACCTTGTCACCAGATGAAACGACAGTAAATACTTCAACATTTGAGAAACTTGATGTTGAATATAAAGGCGTTAGCTTTGTCAGTCCATCCACTCCAGCTGGCCCGGAAACGTTTACCCCAATCGCAGATGTGAATGGAAATTCCGCATCCATTATCCCATTTGGCTTTGTTTATACCGGTGATTCTGTAGTCTACTACAACGAACCTTTTCAATGGTGGGGCGAAAGAGATGAGGGCGTTATTGCATTGATTAATTACGCTCAGAGCAAGGGACTAAAAGTCATGGTCAAACCTCAAATATGGATGATCAGCGGAGTGTTTACGGGAGATTTCAATCTAAACACAGAGACGCAATGGCAAAGTTTTGAAGATACGTACACGAATTACATCATGCACTTCGCTACCCTTGCAGATTCCATGAACTGCGAGTTATTTTCGATAGGAACCGAGTTCAAAACATTTGTACAGGAACGCCCACAGTTTTGGTCGAATCTCATCGACTCGGTTCGGACGGTCTTCAGTGGCGACTTGACTTACGCCGAAAATTGGGATGCTTTTCAGAACTTTCCTCATTGGGATCAACTCGATTACATTGGGATTGACGCCTATTTTCCGCTCTCCAGCTCCTCTACTCCGTCAGTTAAAGAGTGCATCGATGGTTGGATTCCACACCTGAATTCCATCGCTTCAGTCCAAGACCAAGTCGGAATTCCTGTCCTTTTCACCGAATATGGATATCGAAGCCGCGACCATTGCGCACAAGAACCTTGGGACAGTTCCAATGGTGGCACCTTGAACATGGAGGCTCAGCAGAACGCTTATGAGGGACTTTATCTTACTTTCTGGGACAAACCTTGGTTTCAAGGTGGTTTCGTTTGGAAATGGTTCCCAAATCATTCAAGTTCAGGTGGTACTTCTAACGATCGTTTCACACCCCAGAATAAGCCTGCGGAGGAGTTTTTGAGGGAAATGTATGAGTAACTTATTTTGGGCTTCGACTCCGCTCAGCCCGCTAAATTTCACCCTGAAATGAGGGGTGAGGCTCTCGAACCCCGAAATCATAAACGAACCCCGAAATCAGGTACATTTTTTGCTACATCTAACCACATGAAACAGCTTCTTTTTCTTCTGATTTTCATTTCATCGACGACAATAGCACAGTGCGATACCACCAATGTGGTTAAATTTCCTGATGTGGAAGCACAATTCCCCGGTGGCGCAGCGAAAATGAAACAGTTCATTCAGAAAAATATGGTTTACCCTGATAACGTGGATGATCTAATCGATGCTAGCAGAGTACACTTGGAATTCAATGTTTGTAAGGACGGTAGTCTTTTCAATATTCGATGTCTTCGACCGAAAAATGATGAACTAAAGAAAGCTTATATAGAATCCGTCTCAAAAATGCCCAACTGGATTCCGGCCGAAGTAGACGGAAAACCTGTTACATCGCGGTGTCGATTACCAATAACCATTTGCTTTAATTGAGTCTGGAATATTGACTATGGGCTTCGACTTCGCTCAGCCCGCCAAATAAACAACCTGATCCGAGGACTGAGCGAAGTCGAAGTCCAACCGAACAAAAAAGCCCGCCCAATTACTGTCTGGACGAGCTTTCAATATTTAGTGAAATTCTAATTAATCTTTCAAGACATTTCTTGAAATAACAATTTTCTGAACTTCTGATGTTCCCTCGTAAATCTGAGTGATTTTTGCATCACGCATCAAACGCTCTACGTGGTATTCTTTTACGAATCCATATCCTCCGTGGATTTGTACAGCTTCTACTGTGTGCTCCATTGCCACTTTCGATGCATACAATTTTGCCATCGCACTAGATTGATCGTAATTGCGACCATTGTCTTTGTCCAATGCCGATTTGTATACTAACAAACGAGCCGCTTCAATATCCGTCGCCATATCAGCCAATTTGAAAGCAATCGCTTGGTGCTTCGAAATCTCTTTTCCAAACGCTTTACGCTCTTTCGAGTAAGCCAAAGACAACTCCAACGCTCCTGCAGCAATTCCTAATGCTTGAGAAGCAATACCGATTCTTCCTCCAGACAACACTTTCATTGCGAATTTGAATCCGAATCCATCTTCTCCGATTCTATTTTCTTTTGGAACTTTCACATCATTGAACAACAATGTATGTGTATCAGAACCACGGATTCCCATTTTATCTTCTTTGGCTCCAACAATGAACCCTTCCATTCCTCTTTCAATGATGAAAGCGTTGATACCTTTGTGCCCCGCTTCAACATCTGTTTGAGCGATCACCAAGTATGTAGAAGCAGATGAACCATTCGTGATCCAGTTTTTCGTTCCGTTTAACAGGTAGTGATCTCCCATGTCGATAGCAGTCGTACGTTGAGAAGTAGCATCTGATCCCGCTTCTGGCTCAGACAAACAAAACGCTCCAATTTTCTCACCCTTCGCTAATGGAATAAGGTATTTTTGTTTTTGCTCCTCTGATCCGAATTTTTCCAACCCCCAGCAAACCAACGAATTGTTCACCGAAACACACACCGAAGTTGAAGCATCTACTTTCGATAACTCCTCCATGGCCAAAACGTAAGACAAGGTATCCATTCCAGATCCTCCGTACTCCGCGCTAACCATCATCCCCATGAACCCAAGTTCTCCTAACTGACGAATTTCATCCGCTGGAAAACGTTGCTCGTTATCACGTTCTATCACGCCTGGCTTCAATACGTTTTGTGCAAAATCCCTTGCTGCTTCTTTCACAGCTAGATGTTCTTCTGATAACTCAAAGTTCATAGTTCTTTCAATTCGATTTAATGTGAAAATATATTCGCCACAAAGGTAACGCTTTCCTTTAAATTTTTACCTTTAATACCATGAGTAATTCGTACAAAATTATCGGAATCATGTCGGGAACTTCAATGGATGGAGTCGACGCTGCGTATACATCTTTCACGCAATCTTCTGACGGAGCTTGGTCACACACCACCATTGCCACCAAAACCTACCCGTATACGGATAATTACAAGAAAGCACTGAAAGATTCCATTCAGTTTTCTGCCGAACAACTCAATATGTTTGACAAGCATCTAGGAAAGTATTTCGGGCACATGGTGGAACAGTTCGTAGATGATTTCAACATTGATAAAACAGAAGTTGACGCCATTTCGTCTCACTGTCATACGGTATTTCATCAGCCAGGCAACGGATTTACACTTCAAATCGGATGCGGATCAACGATCGCCTCAATTACCGGCCTAAAAGTGATCAATGATTTCCGTACGAAAGATGTCATTCATGGCGGGCAAGGTGCGCCCTTAGCTCCTATTGGTGATACCCTACTTTTCTCTAGCAGAGCTAATTCATTTTTGAACATCGGTGGTTTTGCCAATTTGTGCATCAATACTCACCCAGTTGTGGCATTTGATATTGGACCAGGAAACCTTCCATTAAACGAATATTGTCAGGAACATTTTGACGCT
>JBGCDF010000341.1:0-3484 GCA_045105095.1 Crocinitomicaceae bacterium
GACGATCAGGATCAAGTGGTGGAAATCATTGTCGACTCATCGAGCAAGTTAACAGATGCATCCGAGGAAACCACTTCGAATACCGTTCTGGAATTGAATCCGCAAGAATTGACTACGACACGAGGTGAGATCAATACGACCCCGCCAAGAACTACGAAGGCAAACAATACCATTTCAGAAGGGGACACAGGAACAGAACATCGATTTGAAATCACTGAAAAGACCACCAAGGAAGAGCTTGAGAACATTAAAGAGCAGGCAGAAAAAGCGGGTATTAAAATGACGTATACAGCGAGAATTAAGAAGAACATCATTCAGCGACTTTCCATGACATGGATATTAAATACTGAAGATGGTAAATCAAATTGTCAGGTCTCATTAAATGGAGATGAATTCGAAGTGGAAGTAGGGTGGAAAGAAAACGAAGAAGGCAAAGCCATCTCATTCTTAAACGATAAGTTCATTCAAAGCAGTAACAAACCCGTCTCAATAATTGTAGACAATGAAGGGAATCTAATCCGGACGAAGAATTAATTGAGTTTAGGTAGTATAGTTTAGCACCAGGGCCTCCATCCTTATAGTTTTCGGATGGGGGCTTTTTTCACTTGTGAATTTCACAAGTCCGCTTTTTGCAATTGCGAAATCCAATAGAATGTTCACCTTCGAGACGAGTACATTTGACCAAAACGAATGTTATGCAAAAGACGATTATTATTCTAACCATCCTGCTTGTATCCGCAGCATGTTCCAATTTCCACATGGAAAAAAGGCGGTATAACAAGGGATTTCACGTCACGTTTAATAAAAATCGGGTAGGTAAAAAGTCTGCGACCAATGAACCTTCACTCGCTAAGTCAGAACGCAAATCAAGGAAATCCTCGAAGTTGAGATCCCCAAGCAACTCAAATAAACCTCTTGAGACGTTGGATGTAGACGTAAAGACTGAATATCTAAGTCACAGACCATCTATTCATCCTCCTTCTAAGCTAGAATCGACACCAGAGACTTCGGTAGCGAGTATCGATTCTGCCAAAGCATTCGCTTCCGAAAGAACCAGTACTGAAATAGCCACGAGTCGAACATCATCCAAACCCGCTAGTAGCCCAGGTATAAACGGCTTATGGTATTTTACATTGCTTGGAATTCTTCCGCTGTTTTTGGTGATAAAAGGAGCATCGCGAAGTATTGCAATATGGGCTTCTGAAAACGTCTCAAAAGCGCAAGCGGCAATTGTTGGACTTTACGGACTCGGATTTACTTCGAGCTTCTTATTGGGGAATATGTGGCAACCGAACATCGCAGAGTGGATGCTGGGAATTCCGATAGCATTGGCTGGATCGATACTCGTTGCTGATGCTGTGAAAAAGAAAGGAAAGTCAAGTTTCATTCGAAAACGGATGTCCTTTGCAGCATTAAATACCAGTTCATTTTTCGCCACATTTGCACTGGGTGCTCAGAGTAAATTCAGCGTATTGCAGGCCATAGATCCAGAACCAAATACAGGCCTTGATCCTGTAGTGGCTTCGATAGCGACAGTTTTCGTAATTCTACTTATGCTTGTCGCTTTGTTAGGTATTGCGTTGCTGTCTTGTACTGTGGCTTGCAGTGGATATGGACTTGTAGTAGGATTACTTGTAATGTCTGGTGGAAGTTTCCTCGTTGTCTTTTTAGGGATTTGGGGCGTTCTGGGGATTAAACGCGGTAGCTCCCGAAATAGTGATAACATCAGGACTGCGCTAATTGCTGGCTCAGCGGTAGCCTTGTTTTGTTTAATAACCGCCGCCATTAGCGCCGTGTTATAGACAAATAGGACATTCATGGCTTGTTAAAAATTGTTGTAATTCTTTCGGGTCTTCGATAAAGCTCAAATTCGAGTGTATATTGGAGTAGATGAGACGTGTACACAACCACATTATTCAATCCTTTGTAATTAATTCAGATCAATCGAGATTTTCGGCAGGAGTGAGGGAATTAATGGCGTTCACTTATAAAAATGCGATTTCGTGTGTATTTCCTGTATTCATTTTCTCCATGCTTGCGGTCTCTCGAATGGTCGATCATTCGGTTATTCCAAGGTATGATTTCTTGCTGATTGTGTGCGTGCTCGCACAAATCGTGTTATTTCTAACGGGAATCGAAAGCAAGCGCGAAGTGGCGGTTATTTTCATTTTCCATGGGCTAGGGGTGTTATTGGAGTTACATAAGGTGAATGTGGGATCTTGGTCGTATCCAGAAGCGGCGTTTACGAAATTTGCTGGAGTTCCGTTGTATAGTGGATTTATGTATTCGAGCGTGGCGAGTTACATTTGTCGTGCCTGGGATAATTTTGATTTGAGGCTAGTTCACTGGCCACATTCTGCATTGGCAATCTTAGTAGGAGCGATTATTTACATCAACTTTTTCACGAATGCGTTTCTGGTGGATGTGCGTTGGTATATTATTCCAGTTTTGTTTGTGGTGTTTTGGAGAACGAAGGTTTTATTTACTACGAATGGAATTGTGAGACAGATGCCGATGTTGTTGTCGTTTGTGCTGATTGGGTTCTTTATTTGGTTGGCGGAAAATATCGCTACGTTTTTGGGCGCTTGGAAATATGCGTATCAGCATGAGGGTTGGAAATTGGTTGATGCTGGGAAACTGACAAGTTGGAGTTTGTTGGTGATTGTGAGTGTGATTATTGTTGGGTCGTTTCATTTCGGTAAACTCAATGCAACGCGACGGGGTTGATGCGAGTGTTGAAATGGTTGAAGAATGGTGAAGAAGCGGTTGAGTAGTAAGTAGACTCTGAAAAGCAGCCTGGATAAAAGAGCGTACGAATAAAAGCGTTTTGAACTGGTTCTTGATACAATTGAGGGCTTTTCTCATTAAAAATCAACAAGGGGTAAAAACCCTTATGCTGTTATAGGTTTTTTCCTGTAAGGAAATCAATCAGTTAGACGCAACTTTGAAAAAACACGGTTTTTTAGTATTCATCCAACTCAAGAAAAATGCATATTTTTAGTCGAAACGATATAACAACCACTCCCATGAAACTACTATCAGCACTATGCTTATTAATTGCTTTTGGCGGCTATTGTCAGGAAGATTTTCGATTACGTCCATGGAGCAATTGCAATGATTATGACAAGCAAAATCAAATTGTTATTTCTGAGGAAGGAAAGGTGATTTCTTTTCCTCAGTATTTGAATATGAAAGAGTTGACCAACTCTCAAGAGGAGAAAATAGATGGCAAGAAAGTAAAGTTCATCACCTCAATGAAGAGTGACCTGATTTGCTTTGTTGATAAGGACGGAAATTCCCTAGACAGAGACAAGTTTAATTTGCGCTACTACAATAGACTAAAGGCGTATCTTAAAAAGTTAGCTGGACTCAACAAACTGAAGTATGGAGAAAAAGGATTTGAAGACAAGGAAGAAATTAATAAGGCACTTTCCGCTATAGGACTTAATTTGAAGGACTATTCTAACTCTGCTCAGTGTATTTT
>JBGCDF010000342.1:0-4109 GCA_045105095.1 Crocinitomicaceae bacterium
AGATGTGAATGGTGCTCCTGTGAATGCCGTATCTCACGCGCATGGACAAGGATACACCGATTTGCATTTTGCCATCCCTGGATTGATAGAAAAAGTTGCTTTCGACAAAGGCCCCTATCGATTAGATAAAGGGAATTTCAATACTTCGGGCTGGGTAGATTTCCAGTTGAAGTCAAAGCTCAAGGATAATTTCATTCGCACAGACATCGGTTCATTCAATTCATTTGGAATCACGGGAGCATCTCAATTAATGTCAAATAACAAAGGATCAGTCTACGTTGCAGGAGCGTTCAACACAACTGATGGTTATTTCGAAGCGAATCAACATTTTTCTCGGGCTAACATCTATGGCAGTTATCAAGGAAGAATCAATGAAAGCCTAGTTCTGAAAATCAATGGAACGTATTTCAACAGTCAGTGGGATGCTTCAGGGCAAATTCCTGATCGTCTGGTAAGAGATGGATCCATTACCCGATTTGGCGCTGTTGACCCAACCGAAGGAGGTTTCGTAAACCGCCTAGGTTCTCAAGTTCAGTTAAAGAAACTCTTCTCGAATCAATCATCATTGAGCATTAACTCATACGCGTATCAAAGTGGCTTTGAGTTGTATTCAAACTTCACTTTCTTTCTCGAAGACTCTATCAATGGAGATCAAATTCGCCAGAAAGAGAACCGCTTGACTAGTGGAACTAAAATTGACTATGAACGTCGTTGGAAGACTAGTTTCGGGAAAGTACAATTGCTTTCTGGAGCTGGTTTCCGCAATGATCTCGTAAAAGAATCAGAACTCTCACACTCTAAAAATAGAACAGAAACCTTGGAGCGGATCCAATTCGGGAATATCAATGAAACGAATTACTTTGGATACATCGGAGGAAGAATAGAAACGGAAAAATGGCAACTTTATTCAGGTGTGCGATACGAGCAAATCGATCAACAATACGAAGATTTACTGGATTCGAACTATCAAGTAATGAGTAGAACACAAACGGCACTTTTACCCAAATTACAAATCGATTACATGGCAACAGAAAATCTTCACCTCTTCATGAAGTCTGGAATGGGGATGCACTCAAACGATGCCCGATCTATGCTAGATGATGACTTCTCTCCCACACTTCCAAGGGCTTACTCAGCGGATATCGGTACTGAATGGAGACCGACGAAATCCTTATTGCTCTCAGGAAGCTACTGGTTGATGCGCTCAGAACAGGAACTGGTTTACGTCGGTGACGCTGGAATTGTAGAAAACAATGGCCGTTCAGTACGTCATGGTGTTGATGCCGGAATTAGCTGGAGGCCTTCACGCAAGTTATCATTACAAGGAAATGCCACATATACACATGCTCGTTCAGAAGACGACGGAAGTTATATTCCACTTGGTGCTCCATTTACGCTGGCAGCATCCTTGAGATATCAGGTTTTTAATCGTTTAGAGGCCACAATTTACCTTCAACACTTGGCAGATAGACCAGCCGATGAATTGTGGGAACACACCGCTGCAGGATACACGCTGAATCACTTGAATATCTCATACAATCACGAACGATGGGTTCTTGCTTTACAAGTAAACAATCTATTCAATGTGGATTGGAATGAAACACAATTCTTAACGGAATCACGATTACAAGGAGAAAGTGAATCAGTTGAGGAAATCCATTTTACTCCAGGTGCTCCAATTAACGCGAAAGTTTCTTTCTCATATCTCTTTTGATTAAACTGCTAAGTGATGTTTAAGCTAGACTGGTGCATTGGTTTGCCTGAATTAATGGTGAACATGCACCAGTTTTATTCAAGAATCTACGCAGTTAAAGTATCGTTATTCTATATACTTTGCAATCGGGCCCTGTGCATAACCTGATAAGGTACACTCCTGCCGGAAAGTCTAATTCCAGTTGTTCAACATCATCAGGAACCATATAATTTTCATAGAATATATTTCCTCTTGGATCAAAAATTTCCAATCTTACATCCGCTAAATCTCCAAAATGAATATTCACTATACCCGTGCTTGGATTTGGAAAGATTGAGACGTTTTGAAACAAAATATTATGATCAACACCAAGATTGGAAATAACTACGCAATCTGAAGTATCTAAGCAACCTTGTTGTTCAACAAGAACCGCATATGTACCATTACTTGAAGGGAAAAAAGTTGAGGTATTCTCTCCTGAAATAATTGCAAATCCATTATCACAATCGAGCCACTGGTATGTCGCCCCAACTGCATTAGATGTTACACTTGTATCATTTGAAGAAACTATCGTATTAACGGAGTTCACAGTCAAATCGACTTGAAGAAGGCTATCACAACCATTTATTGATTGAAGGGAATCAATGTACACTCCGGGGCTCCATTGATATTGTCCAAAAATCAAGATGCTATCTCCATCGCAAATGGTTTCATAGTCAATGGTTGCGTAAGTCAGATTTATATTCAGTGTAGTATGAACGATGCTGTCACAACTGTTTATCGACTGTAAAGAATCCGTATACGTACCCGCGATAGATTGATATTGTCCTCCAAGAAGAATACTGTCTCCTTGGCAAATGGAAACGCTTTCATTCACGCTGTAAACAGGATCAACTAACAAGTTGGTAGCGATAATACTATCACAGCCTGATGTGGATTGGATTGTATCAAAATACGTTCCTTGAGTCGATTGATACAATCCATAAATTAATATACTATCACCGTCACAGATATGTAAATCTTGAGGAACTCCATAAAACACGTTAAACCCAAGATATGTGTACACGAGACTATCACATCCATTTGCCGTTTGCATGGAATCCAAATAAGTTCCAACATTAAACTGATATTGCCCTGCGAGAAAAACGCTATCTCCAGGACAAACGAAAATACTGTCAAAAGTAGTAAACACTAGATTTACAAAGATTGTACTCGAAATAATACTATCGCACCCCAAAACAGTTTGAAGCGTGTCGAAGTAGGTTCCTGCAGACGAAATGTACTGGCTAAAGAGCAAAATGCTATCACCTTGACAAATTGTGTCGTTTAGAATGGTTAACGGAATAGGATTTACAACAATTTCTTGAATATAAATGCTATCACAACCGTTTATCGTTTGCAACGAATCATAGTATGTTCCTGCTGAAAAGATGTTCTGACCAAAAACCAAGAGACTGTCTCCTTGACAGATACTTATGGAGCCAAGATCATAACTATACTGTGGATTAACAATAATTTGAATAGTCGTATCCTGTGGACAGATATTATTGAACTTCGACAATGTTAAATCGAAGGTACCGACCGTATCTGCCACCCATTGGAAATTGGATACAGTGTCACTATATACTCCAGAAATATCCCAAGTATAGACTGACTGAACGATGCTATCTATTGCTATTCCGAAAAGTGTGTCTTCCATACAGACCGAGGGAGGAATACTGAAATCTAATTCAGAACAATCATACAGCGTGTGGATTGTAGTGTTTGTTTCTAAAGGATCATCCTTGTCAAAACATACATTCGCAGAGTTATAAATGCTTGTTCCAAAAGGAGTACCTGGCTTAATTTCTATAGAATACTTAACAAATCCCTGACTTTCCAATGCATTCACACTGCTATCGGTAAGCATAATGTTTTGAAATGTAAACGTGACTGTTCCATTTTGGTCTACGTTTGTTTGGAAGGCATGACTGGCATTAACAGGAGTAAAAGATGTCCACAACAAATTAGTATCCAACACATCTTTGATCACTAAGTTTGTTACCGTATCCGTGCCTGTATTCTGAAATCTTATGGTATACTCTATTTGATCAGGAATGGATAAAATTATACCTAAACTATCCTGTCCCTCTGGCGATGCTACTTTATCTATTGGGACATAAGTACAGGAAATTGATTGAGATAATGTATCTGAGAACGAGTTCAAAATCAACCCTAAAGAGTCTAATTCGGTTAAAGTCAATATAGACTCCAAGTCAGTTCCTACACTGTTAGAGTCAGGCATATTCACCAAAACACCGATCTGCCCCTGTTCGAAATAGGAAAGGCTATCATAACTCCAATAAACCAAGTTTCCGACAATTGAATCAGGTAGAATAGTCGCACTGACTAAGCTTAAACTGTCATGCAAATTGAG
>JBGCDF010000343.1:0-8417 GCA_045105095.1 Crocinitomicaceae bacterium
AGGGGAAGCAACCTGAAATCCCCGCAAAGACGGATGCGTATCAGACATGGGCGGAGCAATTAACTGAATATGCCTCAAGTGAGCAACTAAAATCCGAAGCGGCCTACTGGAACAGAATCGTTGAAACTGAAACAGAAGTATTGATCGATGATTCATCACCAGATCAACCGAATAATTCGTTAAAAACAATTCATCTCAATAAAGAATTAACCGAATCTCTGAAGTCGAGTATTCACGAACCCTATGGAACGGAGGTGAATGACGTTCTTCTAGCAGCCTTGGGACTCACCGTAAAGCAAGTTTTTTCGAATACGAAAACGGTTGTGGAGTTGGAAGGGCATGGTCGTGAGGAGATATTCGAAGGAATCGACATCACAAGAACTATCGGTTGGTTTACAACGATGTATCCTTTTGTCTTGGATACTGCAAAACATACTAAAAGTACGGAGGTATTAGTAAGTGTAAAAGATGAGTTGAGAAGCATACCTCAAAAAGGAATCGGCTACGGAATACTTAAGTACCTTACTGATGATGGTTTGACAAATAAGGTGATTCCTCAAATTCGATTTAACTACCTCGGTGGTTTTGATGATGGAAATGAGGGAGATTCGGCAGAACTGTTCTCATTTGCTGATGAACAGATGGCCGATGACTCAGCTCCAGAAAATGGCAGCAGAGTACCTTTGGATATCGTCAGTATTGTGGTGAATGGTGAAATGACCATTTCCATTCGTTATTCAAATGAGCGATTTGAGGACTCTAAAATTCAGTTGTTTGCGGAAAGTTATGAAGGTCACCTGAATGAATTGGTCCAAACACTTTCATCGAGTAACGATCGTTTTCTTACCGCTTCGGATTTAACATTTGAGGGCTTGGCTTTCGATGATATCGAAAAGTTGAACGAAGATCAAAATCTTGAAGATGTTTACGAACTTTCTCCTTTACAGAAAGGAATCTATTTCCACTGGTTGACGAATGCCTCAACCTCATTGTATCTGGAGCAGACTTCTTATCAGGTAAAAGCGAATGACCTGCCAGTCGAGAAACTCAAGCGAGCATATGACTTACTAGTTCAGCGTCATGCGGTCTTGCGTACCTCTTTCACCAATGATTATGCAAGTAGCATCTTGCAGGTCGTGAAAAAGGAAGTGGAAAGTAATTTCAGTTATACTTCGATTAAAGATGAGTCGGAAATAGATGCGCTAATTGAAAAAGCAAGGCAAGATGATCTGAAAAAAGGGTTCGATCTAGGATCAGGATCTCAAATGAGGCTGCAAATCATTGAACTGGGTAATGATAGATACGAATTCATTTGGAGTCACCACCATATATTGATGGATGGCTGGTGTATCAGCGTTCTTGTGAATGATTTCAATCATCTTCTTGGCTTGGAAAGCGATGAGTTGTCTAACTTGCCTTCTGTTGTTCCTTACTCGAAGTACATCGAATGGCTAAATCGTCAAGATCAGGAAAAAGGACTAGGATATTGGAAAAATCACCTTTCAAAGTATGATGAAGTAGCAAGACTTCCATTCAAATCGTTCTCAACTGACAAACGGTTCGTTGGAGCAGAAATCGCTCTGGATATAAAAGGTGAGTTGTTTGAACAGTTAGATAAGCTTTGCGGACAATTGTCGATCACGCACAACTCGTTCATTCAAGCGATTTGGGGATACCTACTTTCACGATATAACAATTCCAGCGATGTGGTCTTCGGAGCAGTGGTATCTGGAAGACCTGCCGAGTTGGAAGGGGTTGAGGAAATGATCGGATTGTTCAGTAATACTGTCCCAGTTCGGGTAAATGTGACCTCTGATCAGTCGGCAAAGGATTTATTGGCGAAAGTACATTCGGATGCAATTGCTGGAGCGGATTTTCATTTCTTGAGTTTGGCCGATATCCAATCACAGACGGAAAATGGCCTGAATTTACTCAACCATGTTGTGTTGTTTCAGAATTATGCCTTGCAGGAATTGGATGAAGGGATGTTGAACAACGAGAGTGATGATGGACTAATCGTTGAATCTGTGGCATCGAATGTGGAATCAAACTTTGATTTCAACTTGGTGGTAAGTCCACATTCGGATTCACTGAAGATCAGTTTCAAGTACAACACGAATACATTTTTGGAAAATGATATTCAACGAATTTCAGGACATCTACATCAATTGATTGAATCATTCACGCAGCGATCAGATTCAGCTTTGGATTCGTTTGATTATCTTACTGTTTCTGAAAGAAAAGGGTTACTGGAGATGAGTGGTTCGTTGGAAGAGTCAAATGTTCAGGAGCAAACATTGATTGACAGATTCAAAACAGTCGTTCAAAGTACACCTGAAAAAACGGCTTTGGTTGTAGGGAGTGCGGAACTGACTTATCGTCAACTCGATGAGTTTTCTGATCTCTTGGCGCTGGAATTACACGAGAGATATGATATTTCTGCCGATGACCTAATCGGGATTCAATTGAACCGAAATGAGTGGGCAATTGTTTCCATTCTAGGGGTGTTGAAGTCCGGAGCGGCTTATGTTCCAATCGATCCTACGTACCCGACTTCCAGAAAGGAATTCATGATTCAAGATAGTGGCCTCAAGGTGCTGATCACCGAAGCAGATTTTATCTATGACATCGACTACTTCGAAGGAGATGTTTTCGCGATTGACGTGGAACTCGATACATCAGTTGAGAAGCCTGTGGAGTTAAATGTTGCAGTCACGCCTGAACAACTCGCTTACGTTATTTATACATCTGGTTCTACAGGGAACCCGAAAGGAGTAATGATCGAACACGGATCCATTTTTAATACAATTCGTGCTCAAATCGATCACTTCGACCTGGATGAAAACGAAATAGGACTGCAGTTCGCCTCATTTTCGTTCGATGCGTCGGTATCGGAAACATTCATTGTACTGTTGGCTGGAGGTACGTTATGTATGGCGGATGAAAAAGAACGAAAAGATCCTGAGTTACTGATAGAGTTAATCAATAAGCACGGAATCAGTCTTGCGACTTTGCCTCCAACTTATTTGAAGAGCGTTAACATTGACCAAATAAACACCTTAAATAAATTGATTACTGCGGGCGAAGCTGCGGATGTTGGAAACGCAATGGAATTTGCGAAGAACGGAACATACTTCAATGCCTATGGTCCAACCGAAACAGCTATTTGTGGAACGATTTATACTTTGAGTCAACCCGTCGAATTCAATGGGAATAGCCTTCCAATTGGACGACCTATTTCAAATGCTTCGGTATTTGTGATGTCTCAAGATGGCCAATTGGCGGCGAATGGAATAGTTGGTGAAATTTGCATTGGAGGAAAAGGTGTTGCGCGCGGTTACCTGAACAAGCCCGAGTTATCGAAGGAGAAGTTTATTGAAAATCCATTTGTTGAGGGTGAAAGGTTATATAAAACGGGAGACCTTGGTAAGTGGCTTCCCGACGGAAATCTGGATTTCATCGGAAGAAAAGATGATCAGGTTAAAGTGAATGGATACAGAATCGAACTTGGTGAAATTGAAGCAGCACTTTTAACGAATAGAGATGTAAAAGAAGCAGTTGTCTTGACTCATGATAATGATGGAGATAACCAGCAATTAGTCGCGTACTTTGTCTCTTCTGCTGATTTGAGTTTGGATAAAGTCTTGTCCGAGCTGAGGAAGAAATTGCCGTCATTCATGTTGCCTTCTCGTTTTGTTCAACTTGATTCTTTACCACTGACACCAAACGGTAAGGTTGACAAAAAAGCCTTACCAGCTCTTGACGAGGCGAATTTGGAAACCGAGGCAATTTTTCAGGCGCCAAAAACGGAAGAAGAAAAAGTATTAGCACAAGCATGGTCAGATGTACTCAAGCGGGAGAAGATCGGAGTGAAAGATAGTTTCTACAGTCTTGGAGGTGATTCGATTAAGTCGATTCAGATTGTCGCGAGATTAAAGCAAGAAGGATATTCGCTGAAAGTTGAGCAAATTCTGAAAACGCCTACAATTGAGCAATTGACGGCATTTATCACGAAAAACACGATAACAACGGATCAAGGCACGGTTTCAGGAGCTGTGGAATTGACGCCGATCCAAGAATGGTTTTTTACTTCCGAGGAAATCACGAATCATCATCATTTCAATCAGTCGGTATTGCTAAAAAGTAAAGACAGAATTGATGAGACAATACTGGATAAATGTTGTAAGGATTTGATGACTCATCACGATGCCTTACGCATGAGATTCTCGAATCAGGGAGGCAAATGGATTCAGGAAAACAGTGAGGAAGGTGCTATTGAAATCCATGTTTACGACCTACTGAATGAAGAGAGCCCCGAGCAAAACATACTCGAATTAGGGCAGAACTTGCAGCAACAGTTAAACATAGAGCAGGGCGCGCTTGCGAAGTTGGCATTGTTCAAATTGAAAGACGGCGATCGATTGGGGTTAATTGTACATCACTTAGTAATCGATGGGGTTTCCTGGCGAATTTTGATGGAAGATTTGTTCCATTTATACGAAGAGTATTCACAAGGTTCTGTTCCGAAACTTCCTCAAAAAACAAGTTCTTACAAGGAGTGGGCAAGTGCTTTGTCGGTAGATGCGCAAAGCGATGTTTTGAATACCGAAAAGAACTACTGGGAATCGTTAGATGCGTTTTCTGACGAGGACCTTTCATTGGATGCGAATTCCAGTTCTGGATCAGAGATTAACGCTGCCGAAAGCTTCAGATTAAATGAAGAGCAAACAGAATTACTCAAGACGAAGGTACATACCGCGTATCAAACAGAGATAAACGATATTCTTCTGACTGCATTCAGTACTGCTGTCAAAATGGTCTTTGGCAATGAAAAAATTGCGCTCAATATGGAAGGGCATGGGCGAGAGGATTTATTTGATGGAATTGACGTAACTCGAACGATAGGTTGGTTCACTTCGGTGTACCCCATTGTACTTAAATCTTCGTCAGACGAGCTAATGAAAAACTTGATTTCGGTAAAAGAAACGCTCCGAAAAATTCCAAATAAAGGTGTTGGGTATGGAATTCTCAAGTATTTGACGCCTGAAGGAAGTCGAACTTCAATCGACCCAAGGATCACGTTCAATTATCTTGGCGAATTCGCAGGAGGGGAAAACCCGAATGAGCGATTTGATTTTGCTGAAGAGAGCATGGGAAATGACGTTTCGGAAGACAACGCGAACGACGCTTTGTTGGATGTTTCAGGTAGAATAGAAAAAGGAGAGCTGGTAATGTCCGTTCGTTACTCCAGTGATAGGTTTAATCAAGATAAGATTGAGGCCCTTTCAAACGCTTTCAAGAAGGATTTAGACGAACTCATTGAACGCTTATCAGAGTTGAAATCCATCGTGTTAACTCCTTCTGATTTAACCTTTGATCAGCTTTCAATTGATGAAGTAAACGAATTGAATTCAGAGGGAACGCTGATTGATGCATACGAATTATCACCCTTGCAACAGGGGATGTTCTTCCATTGGTTAGCCGATAATTCCAGTGAAATGTACGTCGAGCAAACGTGCTACAGAATTAAGGCGCAACAGTTAAAAATGGATGAGCTCGAAAACGCTTACCACGATTTGGTGGCGCGTTATGATATTTTGAGAACATGTTTTTCTCAGTCCTACGGTAGGAAAATGCTTCAAATTGTGCACAAGGAAGTGCCGAGTGGATTTATATTCCATGAATCGACGAGTGATCTCTCCACGATCAAAGCAAAGGATTTACAAAATGGTTTCGATCTGAGTACAGGTTCTCAAATGCGTTTGACCGTCGTTCAAGTATCGGATAACGAATACGAATTCATCTGGAGTCACCACCACATTCTGATGGATGGTTGTTGTATTAGTCTGTTGATTACTCATTTCAATAATCTACTCAACGCTAGAAACGAGGGCAAGCAAGCAAATTTATCCATCACACGACCTTACTCCGATTATATAAGTTGGCTTTCAAATATAGACCAACCCAAAAGTTTGGAACATTGGAACGGGTACTTGGATGAGTATTCTTCAGTGGCGGAAGTGCCGTTCAGTATTGCTGAAAATCCAGTGACGTACTCCGAAGGAAAATCCAGTATCCAAATAGCTCAGAGCTTAACGGAACGAATCGAAGGGTTCTGCAAACGCTTGTCAATTACCCAAAATACCTTCATTCAAGGAGTTTGGGGATATTTGCTGTCTCACTACAATGCAAACGATGATGTCGTCTTTGGATCAGTCGTTTCTGGACGACCTGCAGAATTAGAAGGAGTAGAAAAAATAGTTGGTTTGTTCATCAATACCATCCCTGTGAGGGTACAAAGTCAAACAGGTGATACGTCCGAGATCTTATTGACACGTCTTCAGAAACAAGCGATTGAAACGGCGCCTTTCCATTATTTGAATCTATCGGAAGTTCAGGCTCAGAGTGAATTGGGAGCAGACCTGATCAATCATATTATTCTTTTCGAAAATTATGCCGTTCAACAAATGGATGAACAAGCGGGAGGATTGGAGTTGTCCATTGAAGCTGTTGAAACGCATGAAAGAACGAACTACGATTTCAATTTAATCGTGAGTCCGGGAGATAAGGGTCTTGGGATCACGGCAGTGTTCAATCAACAAAAATTCAACAAAGAAGGTATCGATCGTGTGATGACACATTTCGAAAGAATGATCAATGAATTTGTTGAAAAAAGTTCCGAACCGCTGAATCAGTTAAATTATCTTTCGGAAGAGGAGTCTCACCAACTCTTGATTGATTTCAACCAAACCTCAACTCCGTATCAATCGGATAAAACTGTTGTGGATTTGATCGAGTCTCAAGTGAAGAAAACACCTGATCAGCTTGCAGTGGTTTTTGAAAACAACAGTTTAACGTACCGAGAATTAAGTGAGGTTTCGAATCAATTGGGGCATTACCTAAAAGACAATTACCAGGTTTCACCAGACGATACGGTAGCGATCCAATTGCCGCGAAACGAATGGATGCTCATTGCCATATTAGGTGTGATGAAATCAGGAGGCGCCTATATTCCAATAGATGTAGATCAGCCCGAACTCCGAGTTTCCAGCATTTTACGGGAGGGTAAAAGTAAGCTCATATTGGATAGTGTTGAGCTAGAGAAATTCATCAGTAAGAAAGAAGAGTATTCCTCTGAGACAACGGAAACCAATACAACTCCAGATAATCTGGCATATGTCATTTTCACTTCAGGGTCTTCCGGACTGCCGAAGGGGGTAATGATTGAACATACTAACGTTACCAACTTCTTCGAAGGGATGTCACAAATCTTCGGGAGAGAAGCGGGCGTTTTCCTAGCAATGACGAATTATACCTTTGATATTTCCGCACTTGAACTTTTATGGACCTTGAGCAATGGATATAAAGTCGTGATTCAACGTGAGGCCAAACAGATCGATCCCGATGATGAGTTTTCCGTTGGAGAGCAGGTGAAAAATCACAAAGTGACGCACATCCAAATGACTCCTTCGTTGGGTGCCATTCTGGATCAACAATTGCCTGAAGAGAATGAATGGGAGTCCCTTAAGACTATTCTTCTGGGAGGAGAACCTTTACCAGCGCAACTAGTGCAAAGTATTTCGAATAAAATGCCAGAGGTTGAGTTGTACAACATGTACGGACCGACGGAAACTACAATCTGGTCAACGGTTAAAAAAATAGAGCAAAATACGCTGAAGGTAGAAGTCGGTGCTCCAATTGCGAATACACAGATTTACATTTTGGATAAATACCTTAATGCTGTTCCAATCGGTGTTTCTGGTGAGATGTACATCGGAGGAATTGGTGTCGCCAGAGGATACATTGATGCTGCATTGATGGAAGATACTTTCATTGAAAACCCGTTCAGGGAAGGTGAAAGAATTTATCGAACAGGTGACTACGGAATGTGGCTTCCGAATGGTTCAGTTTATTGCCTTGGAAGGAAAGATCAACAAATCAAGATTCGCGGATTTAGAGTGGAATTGGGCGAAATTGAAGAAGCTTTACGCCTACAGGAAGGAGTGAATGAAGTGGCTGTTCTTTTGCACGAAAGTGGAAATGAAAAGACCTTGATAGCCTATATCACGAGTAGTAATGAATTAAATGCTGGTGAGCTGAGAACAAAGCTCAAATCAATGCTGCCAGAATATATGTTGCCAAATCAGTTCGTTCGATTACCTGAGTTCCCGCTAAACACAAGTGGAAAGATTGATCGTAAGGCGCTAATGCAAATGGAAGGTATAGTTGTGAGCAGTGGCGCAGAGTATGTTCCACCGAGCAATGATATTGAAAGTAGACTAGTCGAAATGTGGCAAGAACTGTTGCAATTGGATACAATTGGAACGCAAGATGATTTCTTCGTGCTTGGCGGGCATAGTCTCAGAGCAACACAACTCATCATTAGAGTTGAGGAAGAATTTGGAGTGAAGACGGAC
>JBGCDF010000344.1:0-6725 GCA_045105095.1 Crocinitomicaceae bacterium
GTCAAGATGCGATAGCGGTTCAGAACGGTGTTTGTTGCCATAATAGTAGAGTCGAAGATATTCGTATCGACCACCCAAGTAGTATCCATTAAGCTTGTGTCAATACTAAAGGAAATTGTGTCCAATACGAAGAAGGTCTGAAGTTGCTCACCGTCGTATGAGTAGTTTTCTTTAGATGCGTTGAAATGCACTCCACTCTGAAGAGATAAACGGTTCGTGAAGTGATAGTTGACTCCAAATCGTAAATCAAGGCTTTGTTCACCAGAAGACGCTGCGTTCAGCGCGCTTAACAGGTTCGATGATGTATCGCTTTTAGTGATATTTCTGAAGGTAGACATACCAATAGCTCCTTCAAGAGAGAAGGCTTTCCAGAATGGAGCTGAAACATTCAATGGCTTAGCTTCAATCTTATCATTGGCAATAGAAGGTTCATCACTTACAAATTCCTGTGCAGGTCGGATTGGAAGAGAGCGATCATTTTCTGTACTGTTTGTTTCCGACGAGTTTGCAACATTGTTTTGCGCACCATTGCCAGAAGAGGATTGAGAATCCGTTCTTTGATCAGATAGATTTCCTGAACCCTTCTTTTCAGTATCACCATTCGACGTTCGTGAGTTCGCTAAATTGTCTCCGTCTTTTTTTGAACCCTTGTAAGTTAGTGGATTCGGAGTCCTACGATCACTTTTAGCGTTTTGATCGCCACCGCTTTTTTCAGATGAAGATGCCTGCTGATTTTCACTGTCTGAAGAACGCTGATCGTTAGAGCCATCTTTGTCAGAAGTTGCTCGCATGTTTCTGCCATCCGAAGAACGTTGGCCGTTGGAGTCAGATTTATCAGCGTGTTGTTTCTGTGAGCTTCCTCCTCCTCCTGAAGAAGTGGAATTTCCATCAGAATCAACAGTAGTATTTTCATTCGAATTTTCAGATGAACTATCCATCGAATTATCATTCGTCGAGTAAGATTCAGATGTGTTATTGACATCCGAGTCATTATTATCTGAAGAAGATGCATTATTCGTTGAGTTTAAGTGGCTTTCTTCGTCCGAACTTCCCTGATTCGACTTTTCTTTTTGACCAATTGCATTATTGACTGCTAATTGTTCAGTTTCATCATTTTGAGCAGTGAAGAAATAAATACTTGTTCCAAACGCAGTGAGGAAAACAAAAGAAAGAACAAACCACAGGAAGAAACGTTTCCTTCTTCCACCATTTAAAGAGGCGGCAGTATTTTCCCAAACGCCTGGTGGAGGAGTCATCTCGAACCCATCCAACTTTTCTCTTACAAGACGATCTATGTTATTAGGCTCTTTCGACATATTCCTCTATTGTTGGTTTTAATGCTTCGATCAAGCATTTTCTTGCTCTGGTCAGTTGAGATCTTGATGATCCTTCACTGATTCCGAGTTCTTCAGCTATTTCCTTATGACTGTATCCTTCTATCGCATACATGTTGAACACTACGCGATACCCTGTTGGAAGTTCGCTAATTTTTTTCAAGATATCCTCTGCGTTGAGTTCACTTAGGATGTTTTCGTCAACTGACATTTCAGGAGCGTGTTCAATATCCCGATCGTCCATCTTTCGCAATGAATTTTGATAATGCCGTATAGAAGTGTTTACGGCAATTTTACGAATCCATCCTTCAAACGATCCCTTATCTTGAAATGTGTCCAGTTTATTATACACTCGTATAAATGTTTCTTGAAGAATGTCTTTAGCATCCTCTTCGTTTTTGGCATAACGATAACACACAGGATATACCTTGCACGCGAATTTGTCGTACAGTATTTTCTGATACCGTGCTTTGCCTTTAAGGCATTGCTCGATCAGACGCTTATCACTGATCGTCATCATTTTTAGGTTCTAACTCTATAGATACAGCGAAATACAAAAACGCTGCACGGGTTTTGAAAAAAGACGAGATTTTTTTGAAAGTAGTTCATTGATCCTGAAAAATGAAGCAAAAAAAATAGCGCTCTGATAGTGATCAGAACGCTATTTATACTCAATTTCAGTTATTGCTTCTTAGTTCGAAGGGAACTCGAAAGTCGACATATCGATCTCGTAAATGTCAATACTCGATTTTTCACCAATAATTTCGTATCCAGAAATGAATGCTTTCTTCATTTCAGTGGAGTACACAAAGTGAGAATCGTTATTTACTGTATTCACTTTAATTCCAAGATTTACTGGAGTTCCCCATTCTCCTCCACCTTTATTTTCTACTACGTAGATGTCTAATCCACCTACTCCAAGAAGCCCGTCAGAGCTAAAGAACAAGTAACGACCATCTGGTGTAACGAACGGAGTTGTTTCTCTTCCTGTTGTGTTGATGACTTCTGGAAGAGGTTCTGCATCTCCCCAAGCCTTTCCATCACGATGAACAACATAGATGTCAGTTGATTTCTTTTCACCTTTTCTATCAGTAACAAAATACATCGTGTTTCCGTCAGCAGTCAGTGTCGCAGAACCTTCAAAGTAAGAAGTATTGATTGTTTTGTTTTTGATGATCTTTGGCGTGTTCCAAGTTCCTTTACTGTTCTTTTTGATTTCACAGATGTCGGAACCGCGAGTTACTTTTTTCTCTCCCGTAAATGTTGTGTTCAATGTCATCACACCAGACAAGCCATCTGGAGCAACGAAATTCAAAGCGTCAAAACCAGTAGAGTTTAATTTGCCGAGATCATTCGTAACTTCTGTCCACTCTTTTGCTTCGGCATCATAATTACATCGATAAGTATCTTCAAAATAGCGCTGGTCATCTGGGTTTAATCCTCCTCCAGTGGTATTACTTCTTCTTGATGTGAAATAAAGAGATGGAAGTTTTCCAAGAAGTACAACGTTGTAATCATCGTATCCTGAGTTGATCGATCCTAGAAGGCGTGATTTCGACATCTCATCAGTCGAAGGCTTTGCCATTTCTGTTAAAGCAAATTCACATTCTGCGATGTGATGATCTACACGCAATACACTGGCTCTTCTTTTAGGAAGACGGTCTTTCGCTTTTTGATAATTGATGATTGCCGTATCGATATTTCCCAATCGGTGGTAACATATTCCTAAAATGTAATATACTTCATCGTCGATTTTTTCGTCACCCAATTCTGCTGAAGCTAATGCATATTTCAATGCGTATCCGTAATTATCCATTCGGTAGTGACATTTACTGATCCAGTAGGAAGCTTTCCAGCTGTTTCCATCTTTCACTGATGCCTGACGAAATTTAATTAAAGCATCCTTCATTCTGCCATCTGCGAACAATGTTCGTCCTTCCTCAATTAAATATGCTGCCGATGCTTTATCTACAATTGTAGTTGTAGAGTCTGGAGGAGCAGTCATTGAAAATAAGCTAGAATTAGCTGATAAAAGTAGTGTCAATACGACTACTGCACGGATCCAATTTTTCATAGAATTCAATTTAGTTTTGTCAGTGAAGTACAAAAGTTATGCAAAAGAAAAGAAAAATTGCCTGAATCCCTCATTATTCTTCTTCTAAACTCTCGTCATCTTCATGAATAGAGTACTCATTTGTAGATAAATCCACCAAATCATCCATAGCGATAGTAGCCGCAATGATTGCAAGGATGGGAGCCGTTGATGCGCAAATCCAAAGGAAAAGATTCAATAGAAAGTTACCAAGTGCTGCACCGAAGTCCTCTCCGAATGCCGAAAAGTTGAAAAGCACAGAGATATCTACAGGAACAAGGATCAAAATAGAGTAGACTCCTCCAATTACGATGGCAAGTCCTCGGTTTTTGCGCATAAAGGCAATACTTTGGTCCATGCTTAATCGGCGACGTTCGTTGATGTAGTCCATGAACGCGAAACCATAATAGTAGAACCCAATCACAAACGTGAGGTAGAAAATTGGCGAAGATGTCGGGTCCTCCCAACCAATGAATGACACGATCAGAATGATCAAAAAGAAGAAATATTCCCACATCAGGTTTCTGACAATGATGCGCATCGCACGCTTCACATCGTTCAACAATTGAGAAAAACTCCACGGATACTTATTACCTGTGAGGATGTTTTCTGTTTTCTCACTAAGTTTTGCCAGAAGTGGGGATAGCAACGCTACGACAAGGTATTTTGCAAACTTCATCAATAGAATAGCAATCGTAATCTCAATCAAGAGGTACAGCATGTACCAAATCACTTCATTGATAGTTTCCGTTTGCGGAACAAATTTATGCGATTGAATTTCAGCTCCAATCCAATAAATGAACAGCATCAGAACGGCAGGGATTCCCAAGTACCAATAAAAGCGATATTCGATCATAAATTTGATCGCTTTCCAGTAGGATTTAAACCCAAATGCCATACTTTTCAGAACTTGCATGAATCAAAATTAATCAATCCTCTTTCAAAACGGCGAAATCTCAAATTAAATCCAATGGAATTTAATGCTTCATCGGATTTAAACACTTCAAAGAAAAATATCAGTGAACTCAGGTTTTTCGTATCTTTGCGCTTTCTTTTTTAATCCAAACCAGTTGGTTATGAATTTCAATCCTTTAACTACCATTTCCCCAATTGACGGTAGATATCATTCGAAAACAGCAGAATTGCAACCTTACTTCTCAGAATTTGGTTTGATTCGATACCGCGTAATTGTAGAAGTTGAGTACTTCATCGCCATGGTAGAAAGCGGCGTAAAAGCCTTAGCGGATTTCCCAAAAGAACGTTACGATGACATGCGAGCGTTGTGTGCGAATTTTTCAGAGGAAGATGCACAATGGATCAAGGATATTGAGAAAGTAACAAACCATGATGTGAAAGCAGTTGAATATTTCGTGAAAGATCGAATGACTGCGATGGGCTTGGAAAAATACTTGGAATTCGTTCATTTTGGATTAACATCTCAAGACATTAACAATACGTCTATTCCGCTTTCACTGAAAGAAGCTTTGCAAAACGAATACCTTCCGCTCTTGGATCAGGTGATTGAGAAGTTGCGTGGATTGAGTATTGAATGGAAGGACGTGGCGATGTTAGCAAAAACGCATGGTCAGCCAGCTTCTCCAACACGATTGGGTAAAGAGATTCAGGTGTTCGTAGAACGATTGGCAATTCAACGAGAATTATTGATTCAAGTGCCGTTCTCAGCGAAATTCGGTGGAGCAACAGGAAACTTCAATGCACACCACGTTGCATACGAGGAGAATAACTGGGTTGGGTTCGCGAACCACTTCGTGAATGATATTTTAGGACTGTCAAGAAGTCAAACAACAACGCAAATTGAGCACTATGATAACATGGCGGCTCTTTTTGATGGATTGAAGCGTATCAATACGATTCTATTGGATCTGGACCGCGACATGTGGACCTATATTTCAATGGATTACTTCAAACAGCAATTGAAAGCAGGGGAGGTTGGATCTTCGGCAATGCCTCACAAAGTCAATCCAATTGATTTCGAAAATTCAGAAGGAAACATTGGTATTGCAAACGCTATTTTCGAACATCTTTCGTCAAAATTACCCGTTTCTCGACTTCAGCGTGATTTAACCGATTCGACGGTTCTTAGAAATATCGGAATGCCATTGGCTCACACGTTCATCGCGATGAAATCTACCTTGAAAGGGTTGGATAAATTACTCTTGAACGAAGGCGCATTTGCAGCGGATTTGGAGAACAACTGGGCGGTTGTTGCTGAAGCGATTCAAACAGTTTTACGTCGTGAAGGGTTCCCGAAACCATATGAAGCATTGAAAGGGTTGACACGCAAGAACGAGGTAACTACAAAGAAAACAGTTCATGCTTTTGTGGATACCTTGGATGTTTCTGATGAGTTGAAAGAAGAGTTAAAAGCCATTTCTCCTCAGTCTTACACGGGAATACAACTAGTAGGCTAATTTCTGGTAACATTTTTGCGTACATTAGAGAAAAAATCGTCTAATGTTCAAACATCTTTTGAGTGCCGTAGCGATTGCGCTCCTATCTTTTACGTCTGATGCTCAGATAACAGTATCGGAATGGAGCGACTTGGAAAAGAAGCCAGGTCGACTGCTGAATCTAGTTCCACGAAATTCCAATGACTTCTTTGCTCTTCGAAGAGTAGGACGCGGTGTATTCGGTAGTCTGCAAGTTTCGTCTCACAAAAATCTGACAATTGCGGCAAAGGAAAAGCTACAGTTGAAAGCAGATGGAAGTTTTGCAAATTTCGAAGGGACAACCATTGTTGGAGATCATTTCGTGATGTTCATGTCGGACAAGAAAGAAGGACGAAATGCTTTCTTCATGCAGGAATACGGCGAGGACCTCGAACCACTTGGAAATGCATATGAATTGGCGTCATACGACCTAGAAGGGAAAAGCCGAAGATGGGCTGGGACTTTTTCCATTTATCAATCTCAGAACAAAGACTTCTTCTCGGTCGTTTGGACGATTCCAGGAAGAAAAAATGATGAATCTCGATACGGATTCAAAGTATTTGACCGAGATCTACAGGAAGTTTCCAGTGGAGAATACCAGTTTCCATTTCCATCAAAGTTCTGTCGTGTAAACACCATGCATTTATCCAATACAGGAGACTTTTTTACCGGCGTGACAGAGTATCAAGAGCGAGAGTCGAAAAAGTTGTTCAATAACTGGGCGAACTACAAAACGATGCATATCTATCATCTGACGGAAGATGGAATGGAAGACGTAGAAGTGAACCTTGAAGGTAAGCGCGTCGAGGCCTTGAACATTAACTCGGACAACGAAAGTCAATTTATTCT
>JBGCDF010000345.1:0-14655 GCA_045105095.1 Crocinitomicaceae bacterium
GGTAATTTGACTTCCTTACCAGAAGTGGCAGGTGATGCCGCCTTGTATTGTGATCCGTTTGACGTAGATGATATTACTGCGAAGCTTCAGCAAATTTGTTCAGATGAATCACTTCGAAAAGAACTCTCGCAGAAGGGATTGAAGCGAAGTCGATTGTTTTCATGGGATCAGTCTGCTGAGAATGTATGGGAAGCTTTAGCGAATTCACTCAAAGCCTAAATCATTCATCATTACTCCACTCAATAAAGCTATTCATCACTTCGGCCCATTTCCCATTGGCGTAATCGGGTTGTAAATTCTTATCTAGTGGAAAGAAGTTATGCTCAAGGTTTGGATACCTCTTTATGACATAGTTCGTTTTTCCTTCCTCAGCGAAGTGCAACGGTAACACATCACAATATTCAGCCACACCATCGCGACTGCCAAAAGCAATGTAAACCGGAATTTCCAAATTTGATAGCTGGGTAATCGAACTCACTGAGAATGAACGCCAGGATTTTAATGATGGTTTTTCCTCCAGAATATCATCATTCAGAATCTGCTTGTAAAACTCATATATGTTTTGTTGCAAGGAATCAGCTTCTTCCCATGTGATTTCCCCTCGTACCGCCAGCTTACGGTATTTCCATATAAGTTGATCTACTCTCCTCATCGGATTATAACCAAAAAGGCCCAGTTTTGTCACCTTTTTGTTAGAGTGAGCAATTCCCACAGCGATGCGGGAACCTTGAGAGTGTCCGGCAATGACTAACTCTGATTGATCCACCCATTTTTGCTTGAGCAAGAATTTGATCACTCGATTTGCTCTTTTGACATAATTCTCCATATAATCTGCCTCATGAAATGCCGGATCGTAACTACGCTCATCTGAAGAGTCCAATACGTAACTGTACGATCTATTTACCTTGTCGAAAGAAGGAGCGATGGGTGTTTTAGGCATGGAAATGACTACAACATGATACTGTTCTTTCATCTTATTGAGGTCAAAATTGCTCAGCGCAAGAGGTCTGATGCCTTTCTCTCCAGCATCAATAAACAAAGGAATAGGCTGAGAGCCCTGACAAAATAATAGAACGGGTTTCGTCTCACTCAATGATGTATCTGCAATAACGAAGTCGATTGTATCTTTTTTCAGCTTTATCTCAAAGTGTGAATAGTCTGAAATTGTTCCTTTTAACTGACTAAATGAGGTAATCGAAATCAATATCGAGAATAGGGTTAACGCGTATTTCATGGCATTTCATAGTTGGTTGATACACGTATTACTCGGAAACCGAGAAAAGGTTCAATTAATTATGAAAAATTCACAGAATTGCGAACAGCGCTCATCTCAATACGTGATCTGTTTTCGTCCGAAAACAATTATGCTCCGTAGTACGGTGAAATCATCAGGTACACCACCACTCCGCTCACAGCGACAAACAACCAAATTGGAAATGAGAAGCGTGTCCAAATTTTGTGACGTTTAAAATCTCCAGTCCATGCCCATAGATAAGAAAGCAATACTAGTGGAATCACAATCACGCTCAACCCGATATGAGCAATGAGCAATGGATAATAAATCATCCCATATTCACCTCCGTAAGGCGTTGGGTCTGATGTAATATGATAGGCAACGTAACACAGTAAAAACCCTAAAGAAAACGCCAAACATGTTCGAATGAGCAGCCTGTGCAGCTTCATGTTTTTCTGCTTAATTGCGATCAGAGCAAAAATCAGAATAACCGCTGTAGCCCCATTCAGGGTAGCATAAATTGGAGGCAGAAAGGATAAGTCTACACCCTTAATCTTAGGAATGCCGAATAGCGCTGCAACAGCAACTGGAATAATGATTGAAAATGCATAAATCAATTTCTTCGCTTTCGCTACTTTACTTGGATCCATCAACTCCGTACTCATGCTTCAATAATTTTCTAAGGTCTTTTTCTAATTTGTCTACGTCTTTCGTATCCGTTCCGATGTAAACTCCGCGCACAACCCCTTCTTTATCGACTAAGGTGAAGGCTGGTGAGTGAGCATATCCACCCGGAGCCTCCTCATCTGACGCAACATGCACTAAGAATGATTTAACTCCAAGCTCATGTGTCTCCGCTTCATCTCCTGTTAAAAACTCCCAGTTATTTGCCTCGATTCCGTGGTGTTCGATGTAACGACTCAGCATCGTGGGTTGGTCATACTTCGGATTAATCGAAAACGAGATGAATTGGAGATCATCTTCCAAATCCTTGGTCATTGCCTGAAGACGTTTCATTTGCGTAGTCATGATTGGGCAAATCGTTGGACAGGTGCTGAAAAAGAAATCAGCTACCCATACTTTACCCTTCAGAGACTCAGAGCTTACCACAGAGGAATCTTGGTTCAAATAAGAAAACGAAGGAATCGTTGGATAAACTGTATCCGCCACTTCTACTCCATCTACCGTCTTGTAGACAACATCATACTGTCCCATTTGCGGGAGCACGCGAACTTTCTCATCTTCTCCACATGAAGAGATAACGAAGAGCGCTGCAGCTATGATCCAAACACTTTTCAACTGTTTCATTTATCTTGGCCTTTTTTCTTCTTTTCCTTATCGTACATTTTCTGCAATAGCGCGACGTGCTCTTTCATTCTTCTGACCATTCCTTCAGAATCTCCTGGAAGAACCATTCTGAGATGATTTTCCTTATCAACAAGCAACATCAATTCTTGATACCCTTCTCCCCCGAATTTATCATCACCTGTTTGAAGCAATGTTTCACCATTACTTTCCATATCGTAGAGTGGCTTAGAATCACCTGACGCTACATACCACATATCTGGATCGTATCCTTCTACGCGATCCTTTAACATATCAGAGACTTGTGTTACGTCTGAAACTGGATTCCCTTTTCCATCCGTTACAAAGGAAATCATTCGCACAGAACCTAGTTTTTTCTTACTCGTTCGAATTGTTTGATAAATGTGCTGGTTAACATGCCAGAAAGAGATTCCGCAGCTGTCGGGACATTTCGGTTGAAGCACGTTAATGAGGACAACATTGTTCTTGAAATCTTTGGATGTAAATGTCTTCCCACGAGCGTCCGTGAACGAGTAATCAATCAACTCTCCATAATCGTCGGGTACTTTGAACTTATGCTCACAACTGCGTGCACCAACGACTCCGATGATGATCAAAAAAAGAGCCGGTCCAAACAAAATCGATAATGCGAGTATCGATTTTGTTCGTCCGGCAGGTTTCTTATTTGCCATTTAGAATAGCTTTAAACCATGTACGTCTCTAGGATACTCCCAAGAGCTGTTCCTTCGTATAAGGCAATAAATATTAGATAGCAGATGAAGAGAAAGTAAGGAATGAGAATTACATATCTCATTGCTTTACGCTCATCTCCAAGGTGCATAAACACCTGAACAATGTAACCTGCTTTCAATAATGTCAAAATAATGAAAGACCATTTTACGAAAGGCCAAGCTCCTGATCCTTGTTTGATCAGTGCACCTAGCGCTACTTCAACAATCGTAATGATCGTCAATAAAGCAGTTACTTGTAAAATTTTCTTTCGAATTTTCTTTCCTTGCTCCTCACTGTGGTGAGCATCCAATGAATATTCTATAACGTCGTCTCTTAACATAATTCCGTCAATTTTTTATTAAACAAGGTAGAAGAAGGTAAATACGAATACCCAAACAAGATCGACAAAGTGCCAATACAATCCTGTCTTCTCAACCATTTCGTAGTGTCCACGTTTGTGATACACTCCTCTGATTACTCCTAAGCAAATAATGATGTTGATAATCACCCCTGAGAATACGTGGAATCCGTGGAATCCAGTAATGAAGAAGAAGAACTGTCCGTATTGCTGTGGACCGTACTCGTTCTGCTCAAGGTTTGCTCCGAAGATTACGTTTCCTTTTACACCAGCATTTACTGTTTTGTTGTACAACTGAGCTGCTAAATCGTGATCTTCAATTGTCTTTCCTACTTCATATTTCGCACCATCTTTCTTGATGATCAATTCCATGTGCTCATTCTCGTTCTTTGCAATGTTTGCTTTAGAACCATCGTGCAGCGTAATTACATTGTCTTTCACGTGACCTTCAGCGATTGCGTGACGGTACTCGTGATCCAAATCCATATCTTTTGACTTGATTTGTTTTCCGACTTTATAATGAGCTCCCGCTTCAAAGACTGTGAAATTTTCTACTTCACCGTAATGTCCTTTAACGATAGCCATCGAACCGTCTTCCAATTCAACTTTTCCGAATTCAGAACCGTGGATGAAGTGAGACCACTCCCAAGCCTGTGAACCTACGAAGAAGAATCCTCCGATGATTGTTGCAATCATCCATTTCACAACTCCCTTTTTGTCCATTCTGTGACCTGCCTCAACCGCCAATACCATCGTTACCGACGATACGATCAAGATAAATGTCATCAATGCCACATAGATCAACGGGTAACCGTGTCCTAAGAAAGGCAACGAGTTAAAGGTTTCTTCACCAATTGGCCAAGCCTCTTGACAACTGTGTCGTGTAAAACCATAGGCAATAAGTAATCCCCCAAACGTCAGTGCATCTGACACAAGGAAGAACCACATCATTAATTTACCGTAGCTCGTGCTAAACGGAGACATCTGTCCACCCCACAAGGTTTTGGAATCTATCTGTTTCGAAGCATGTCCTGCCATCCTGAAAAATTTTTATGCAAGTTTAATGAATAAAAAGCAAAAATAGTAGCAAAATGACCCACAATAGACCTAAAAAGTGCCAGAATATTCCAGTCATTTGAAGTCGTATGGTATTGTTTGCATTTATTTTACCTGAAAATGAGAAGATTACAGCTCTTAGAAGGAACAGCACGGTTATGATAACGTGCAGCAAGTGGGCAAAAGTTATAATATACAGAAAGGATGATGCTGTATCATACGACTCAAGTGCCTTCACCTGAAGATAAGGGTCTAATTTTGCACCCTGATAAATCAATTCTCGGTTTTCGTATGATAATTCTCTCCCTTTATAATACACATGAAAGTCCTTACCCATTTCTCCTCGAACGAAGAAATCTCCTCTTCCATCACAAATATTCACAGCCAGAAAACTTAAGCGCTCCGCATCAAGAAACTCCAATGCTTCGCCCTTGTGTGTAAGGAGTTCTCCGTTTTCTAAAGAAAGTTCTCTATTCTTGAATAGGATCTTGTAGTCTCCATATTCTTTGATGTTGAACTTCATGTCTTTCGAAGGATTCTCGAACTGTTTCATAAATGATTGGAGATCATTCATCTCAGCCTCGCTCATCTTCTTTCCACTCAGGAAGAAATCGTTTCCGTTTACTTCGACGTACTTTCCATCTTTTTCAATTTCGAAGTAGTCTCCGTAACGACCGTCCGTCACAACAATTCTATTGAAGCTAAAGTGCACCCCGTCGTTTACTAGTTCACCATATCCTTTGAATTGGAAGTACACGAACGCCAGTCCTAAAACAAAGGTGATTCCCATCATGGCTTTGAGCCCTCCCGTATTTCCTGAACGCGCAAACCTCAATCCAAGGATAAGTGTTAAACTACTAATTAAGATGAGCGTTGTACTGATCCAAAACGCATTTGGCATCGGTACTTTGAGCCAAAATGAATCTCCCATACTTACAACGTAAGCTGAGATAAGACCTGCAAAGAACATCACAACACTGAAGATTCCTACATATACGAGGTTCATCTTCGCTTTGCCTACCTGCTCTTTGTTTTCGTAGTTACTTGATTCTACTTGAGTTTCTTGAAATTTTTCTTCTTTCATAACATTTGAATTATGGAATGAATCCCTCGGCTTTATCAAAAACGTATAAGAATTGAATGACGGGGAGATATAAAAATGATGCAAACATGACTCTCTTTGCGTCTTTGTCTTCACAAGAGAGGAATAATTTATACGAATACCAGAAAAAGGCTGCTCCAAGGAGCGTAGCCAATACCATCGATGTCCAGCCTGTCCAGCCAAGAATCCATGGCATTAAACTAAACGGAATCAACAGCAAAGCATAAACTGCAATCTGAAATGCTGAGTTCTTTGATTTACCCTCCTTTGAAGGAAGTAAGGAAAACCCACCTGCTTTGTAATCATCGAATGCCACCCATGCGATTGCCCAAAAATGCGGGAATTGCCAAACGAACTGAACAAAAAACAGTATTCCAGATACTAAAGTAAAATCGCCATAAACATTTTCAGGGTTGACTTCCGTTGAAGCTGCAACTGCTCCTAACATCGGAGGAATGGCACCTGGGAATGCTCCTACAAACACAGCCCAAGGTGATTTACGTTTCATTGGTGTATATATGAAAACGTAAGAAATAAAAGCAGCTAATCCGAGGAGTGCAGAGTACAAATTGAGCATCGCCAGCATTGCTGATCCAACCAATAAACAAACAATGACAACTGTGTATGCTTCATTCACGGACATATGCCCTTGTGGCAATGGACGCTTGGCAGTTCGATTCATTTTTTTATCCAGCTCTCGTTCCCAGATTTGATTCGATCCGTTAGAAGCTGCCGTAACAAGCGTTCCTCCAACAATAAGTAAAAGAAGTTCTTTCAAGCCAGAACCGCCCATAAACAGGTATCCAGAAACCGCAGAAACCACTACCAGAGCGGACAAACGAAACTTCGTAAAAACCATGTATGATTTTACCTTGCTTGGAGCTTTCTCTGCGATATCCTTTGTCTTGTCCATGAAGGTGTTTTGCGCCACAAAAATAGTCATTATTTGGACTGGGTGGGGTGGATTCTTGGATTAAATGATATAGGCTTTCAATACTACCTCGTGAAATAATTATTTATTCAAATGAGACAGGTTTGTTACTTTCTCAAACCTTTGAATTTAAGTTATGAAGCGTTCGTGGAAACGCTGAATGAATCAGTAAATATTTAATACAGGATAATATGAAAAAGTTAACAATCTTAGGGGCTATTTTTCTAGGCTTCAACGCATCAGCACAGGACGTAGTAGTAGAAACTATTGGCGAAAACAAAATTCTTTACCGAGGATTTGAAAACAAAATAGTCATTCATCAAATTAATGACAGTGATGAAACATTCGAAGTGGAAGCAGTTAACTGCGAAGTTTCTAAGCTGAATGAGAACAAAGGTAAAAGCACCTATCTGGTGAGAACTAAATCAAGTGCACGAACAGCTCAAATCAACCTTATTTCTGAAGGACGTACCGTGGAAAGCACTGAATTCAATGTCCAAAACTTACCCAGTCCTTCTCTTTATTGGGGAAAACATAAAACAGGGACAAAGGTTTCTGACTCTCGCGAGATTGAAATCAAATACTCTGCTGGAGTGGCACTTAAACCAAGCTTCGAGATCGTTGGTTGGAAGTGCGAACAAAAGGGTCAGGAGTTTAAAGGAAAAGGGAACATCCTTTCACAGGCTCTGCTTGACTCAACAAAGTCAATGGAATCTGGGGAAGAGATTAGCCTTGTAGTAAAAGTTAAAGGGGCAGATGGCATCATCCGAACGGTTGCAGGGTCTTGGATGAAGTCATAAAACAACAACAGAACAACCCGAAAACCTTAGCTAATCTCCAAAAGCAAGAAGCCATCTTAAATGAATTAAGATGGCTTCTCTATGTTTTAAACAATTTCTCTTAGATGATCAACATGGCGTCACCGTAAGAATAGAATTTGTATTTCTCTTTGATTGCTTGCTGATATGCATCCATCATCAATTCGTGCCCACCAAAAGCCGAAATCATCATTAATAAGGTTGACAATGGTGTGTGGAAGTTTGTAATCAACGCATCAGCAATACTGAACTCGTAAGGTGGGAAAATGAATTTATTCGTCCATCCTTCGTACGGTTTCAATAATCCATCTGTAGAAACAGAAGTCTCAATGGCACGCATAGATGTTGTTCCTACCGCGAATACCTTCTTACGGCCTTTCTTCGCTTTGTTCACAGTATCGGCACATTCCTGAGTGATTACCATTTGTTCAGAATCCATCTTATGTTTTGTAAGATCTTCAACTTCCACAGGTCGGAAAGTTCCCAATCCGATGTGCAGTGTTACCTCAGCGAAATCAATTCCTTTCAATTCCAAACGCTTCATCAACTGACGTGAGAAGTGCAATCCTGCAGTTGGTGCTGCTACCGCTCCTTCTTCCTTCGCGTAAATTGTTTGGTAACGTTCCTGATCCGATTTTTCTACCTCACGCTTGATATACTTTGGAAGTGGCGTTTCTCCCAATTGCGTAATTTTCTGCTTGAACTCCTCGTAAGGTCCATCAAACAAGAAACGTAGCGTACGCCCACGAGATGTTGTATTGTCAATTACCTCAGCAACTAATGATTCATCCTCACCAAAGTATAATTTGTTTCCAATTCTGATTTTTCTCGCTGGATCAACCAATACGTCCCAAAGTAAACTTTCACGGTTCAGTTCTCTCAACAAAAACACTTCGATTTTTGCTCCCGTCTTCTCTTTGTTTCCGAACATTCGCGCTGGGAACACTTTCGTGTTGTTCATGATCATCACATCTTCTTCATCAACATAATCAATAAGATCTTTGAAGAGTTTGTGTTCAACCTTCCCCGTTTCGCGGTGGATGACCATTAAGCGAGCTTCATCTCTGTTATCACTTGGATATTCTGCAATTAACTCCTCTGGTAATTCGAAGTTAAATTGAGATAATTTCATTTTGTTCATACGCCGATTGCTTTGGTTTTTGTTCCTTGAATTCCTTGCGTTAAAAATCTAGGGTCGCAAAGATAAAAAAGTTTCTGTTTTTTTGATTGCTACGCTCTCAGATTGTTGGACTCACTGCGTTATTGGATTGTTGGATTGTTGGATTGTTAGATTATCCGATTGTTGGATGGTTGGATTGTGATGCTGGTTTCAGGGTTAGAGAACCTCACCCTTCCAATTTTGAGCGAATAACGAGAGGGGTGAGGCTCTCGAACTTCAGCTCCGCTCAGCCCTCGGATTGAAATACATAAAACACTAAATTGAGGGCTGAGCGAAGTCGAAGCCCGTATTCAGTTATTCCCGAATCAACTCAATCCACTCGTCCACTGATTTTGCGTCTTCAACATGCAGTTCTCCCGAGCGGGTTCTGCGGAGTTCGACTAATGTTCCTCCAGATTTAAGCCGTTCTCCAAAATCATTGGCGATAGAGCGAATATAGGTTCCCTTGCTACAGGTAACCTCGAATGTTATATTGGGCAGGTTCGAAGTGTCAATTTTGAACTCTTCGATTGTCACCGTATTGGATTTCAACTTCACTTCTTTTCCTGCCCGAGCCAATTCGTACGCACGTTTTCCGTCGATTTGTTTGGCCGAAAATATCGGTGGAACTTGCTGTTGCTCTCCTAAAAAGGTTTGCCTAACGCGTTCGAAGTCTTCTTCTGTGATGTGATCAATTGGAAATTCTTGATTAAACTCTGTTTCTAAATCAAAGGAAGGCGTCGTTTTCCCCAATAAGATTGTTCCCGTATAGGTTTTCGTTCCCACCATAATATCGTTGATGAGTTTTGTATGCTTTCCTATACACAGCACCAACAACCCTGTGGCCAGCGGATCTAAAGTCCCCGCATGTCCTACTTTGATTTTCTTGACACCTAATTGTTGTTTTAGGTTCCAACGGATTTTGTTGACTACGTCAAATGATGTCCAATTCAATGGTTTATCCACCAAAATGGTACTTCCTGCTGCAAATTCTTCGATTGATTTCATTTCATTAAGCAAATAAAGACCAACAGATAGTGGCGATTCCGGCTAAGAAACAATAGTACGCGAAGTAACTGAGTTTACTTTTCTTCACCAATTTGATCATCCAAGTACATGCAATGATTCCAACAATGAAGGCCGAGGCAAAACCTGCCGCATACACAGAGCTGGAGATTTCAGAATTCGACAATTCTTGTGAGAACTCTGAACTCATCACATCTTTCGCTACTTTCCCTAGGATCAATGGCACGACCATTAGGAATGAAAAACGTGCCGCCTTCTCACGATCGATGCCTAAAATAACGGATGTTCCGATGGTTGATCCTGAACGTGAAATCCCTGGAAGAATCGCTACCATTTGGGCAAACCCGATGATAATCGCATCTGAAAATCCTACAGACTTATCTGTTCGCTTCGCTCTTTCTGCGACAAAAAGAATAATCCCCGTCACAATCAACATCGCTCCGACTAAAAGGATCTTTCCACTGAAGAAGGATTCAATGAAATCATCAAAAAACACTCCTACGAGAGCCGCCGGAATCATCGATATGATAATCTTCGCAGAAAACAAAAACTCCTCGTTTACTTTAAACTGAAATAAACCTTTGATTATGCGCGCCACCTCTTTCCAGAAAACGGCAATGGTGCTGAGCGCGGTCGCAAAGTGCAACACTACTGTCATCATCATACTCGATTCACCCGACAATTCTTGCCCTTGAATCGCTTTCATAATTTCGAGGTGTCCACTACTGCTAACGGGAAGAAACTCGGTTAATCCTTGGATGATTCCGAGTAAAATGGCATCTAGAAAACTCATGGAAGGTTACTTAAACTTCTGTTTCCACTTCGGCCTGCGCTTTTGGCTTTTTCATAACTGCGTATGCAATTACAACAAATCCTGCTACGATTAACAGTGGAGAAAGGGTAATTCTTACATCACTGAACAATGCATCTCCATCGAATTGATCCAATTCTTGCGCTGCACCACCAATCATAAGAATGTAACCAAGAATATTGATTCCAAGTCCTAGGAACAACAATCTGTAATTTGCTTTACTGAAAGATAAAGGAGCCGACTTTCTGAATTCGTTTAAATCTACGGTTTCTTGTTGAGCCGGAGCAACAACTTTCTCAACCGGTTTTTGGATCATTTCGTTGTCGAGCATTTCTGCTTTCTTTCCTTTTGGACTTGATTTTTTCTTACTCATGTTCCAAATTTAATACAAATCGTCCAATTTCATTCTCAAATATTTGTTAAGTGCTAACCATGTTGAGACAAATGAGATAACGATACCTATCAAAAGGAGTGATCCGAGCAAGGCTAAAAAGCGGAAAATGTCCATTTCGATATCGACAGAATCAACCAAATTATTGATTGCATAGAATAAAACGAGGACGAGTGACATTCCGAAAACCCCACTAACAAGGCCCATTCCGACAGATTGCCACAAAAATGGTCGACGGATGTAACGTGAAGTGGCACCAACTAATTGCATCGTTTTGATCGAGAAGCGTCTCGAATACAGTGCAAGGCGAATCGTGTTGTTAATCATTGCAAATGCAACAACTATTAACAAAATGGCCACGGCCCCGATTAGCCAAACGAACTGTTTAAAGCCCAAATTCACGTTTTTCACCATCGATTTGTCGTAGTTCATCTCTTCGATTCGGTCTCCGTATCCTTCCATGAGTTTTGCTCGAATAGCTTCCAGCCCTTCCGTATTGGCATGTTGTTCTTTTGGCTTGAAACTGATTGTGGGTGGCATTGGATTCTCTCCTCCGAAGACTTTCAAAATAGCGTCTGCATCTTGTCCTGGTTCCTGAAAGGTTTCCAACGCACGATCGGGAGAAACGAAGTACACTTCGCGGAATTCGTCCCAAGTTTTTAATTCTTGCTCAACCTGTTTGATATCAGCTTCGTTCAAATCTGCTTCAAAAAACAAATCGCAGACAAGGCTTTCTTTGGATTGAGTTTGAACGCGATCGAGTCCGAATACAGCGGCAATGACCAATCCGATTACAAATAGCACAAGGGAAATCCCAATGATGGTTGAAATGTAACTGGTTTTGACTCCTTTACGGTTATATTTTTCGACGCCTTCGCCCATGGAGGTAAAGTTAGGGAAAGTTTAATTGGAGAAATTATTAGTGGTATTGAGTTATGAATGTGGTATTGTGGATATGGTTGGGTGGGTGTTGGATTCGCTGCGCCTTTTTGATTGTTGGACGCTTTGCGTTGGATTGGTTGAACAATGTCTTTTTTGATAGTTAGCTTTTTTTAACCGCAATTCCGATAGCCATCGGAACGCAAAGGCTGTGTTTGTTTTGTTTTTTACCACTAGGACACGGATCAACTGTTGGTTGATGCACAAGAACTTTGTGGAAGAGCTCTGCTCGCTTTGTGGGCTTTGTGGTTGAAAAACTATTGTAACAATTTGATTGTTCAGTTCGACAGGCTCACTGCAAGGGGTTAGATTCGCTACTGCCTTCGGCGGTGTTGGATTGGTTGGATTTTTCGATAGACTGCAGAAACCCGAGGGGTGAGGCTCTCGAACCCCGATTAGTTTTCAGAAGGCGGGGTTCGAGTGCCTAACCCCTCTCAATAGGTTATTGAATTTGATCGGCGACCAGTTTGCTCATCTCGACAGAATCGCGTTTGGTTTGCCGCTCCATGATTGTTGGAAGGTACTCTTCCGCAATTTTGTTGAGTTCTTCTTCCGAGATCTTCAGCCCGTTTTCTTCCTTTGAATGTGCGATCCATGGTTTTTGTTCTCCGTAAGGGTATTCACCAAAGATGACGACTGGCGTTCCGTAAACATCAACTTTACCTTCTTTGATGCTCCATTGATCCGCCCAATGATAGAGCCAGTTTGAATCATCTCGGTAAAGACGAACACAGCCGTGTGAAGCTGGATAGCCGGGCAATGCGTATTGATGCATTCCAATTCCTTCAAAATTATCGATGTTGCAGTACCAGTCCAAAATCCATGAAGAATTGATGGTGGAAGTAGTCCTTTTTGCTTTCCAATTGACAGCGAAAAGTCCTGTTGGTGTAGGTTTGTACTTAGTACCCAAATTAACAGGGCCCCATTTGACAAGCTCCCCGTTCTCATAAACAATATACGCCTGGGCGTAATGAGAAACAAGCATGATTTTCTTCACTTCTTTGAGGGCATCCATCTGTTTTGGAAAGGGAACATAGAGATCAATCGATGGCGCAACACTGTCAGGGAGAATTATGGTATCGAGATGTTTTAATCTCCATGGATCGCATCGATTGACGACCATGAGTGCGTTCAAGGTGTCCCCGCCTTTTTCGAGACTTGAGAGCCAATCGCTTGTATCTTTCGCCGCTACAAGACTGTAGTTAATTGTTGGTTCAATAATCACGGGAACCTGATGCTCCTCTTCAATTTCTATCACTTCTTCTTTTTGAGAAGTCTGTTCAGCCTTAGCGGGGAAATTACGAAACACAACAAACGCAACGACACCCAACAAGAGTGACACGCTAGAAAGTTTTAACCAGTTTTTTAGTGTGTGTTTCATCTTACAAATGTTCGCGCAGAGTGGTGCGCAAATGTAACCGTATCTTTACAAAAAACAATCCATTTTTACTCACTCTGCTTTTAACTCTTCCACTTTATCAAAAGATGACAAGACAAAAGGCTAAAATAACCGTGTTCTGTTACGAAACAGAATTTTAGCATTCCCACTAGGAAAACTTGTGTTGTTAACTCCTAAATTTAATTTATCATGCACATACATATATGCCGATTGAAGAAACATACACTTCTTTTTATTGCAGTATCATTTTCGTTCTCACTTTTCAGTCAAAATGATTTTTTGGACTATGATGATAGTGTACTAGACAAACATTTCAAGGCTTGGAACGAGGTTGGATTCGAACTATCCTACTGTTTCAATGAGCAAATTGATGCTTTACTACTTTCTGCGCTTGATAATGAATCCAGCTTAACATATCAGTGGGATAGTCTTCAACATCACATGAGTATTTCAACGAGTGAAGATGGTCATTTTCGCGCTTACAGTTATGATAGAAGAACGGGGGGAAATTGGCACGACTATGGAATTTTCCTACAAATGCGTATGTCTGATTCAACCGTGATTGTCCATGAGATTGAAACTGAAAAGGCTGCCGAATTAGGTACATACGAAGATGCCTCAATTTATAAGATTCATGAGATCAAAATCGAAAGCAAAACGTATTATCTCACTTTTGCATACGGCACCCATGGAAGTGGTCAGCATCATAATTTGATCGTCGTTTACGGTGAACTGAATGGGTCCATTATTGCAATGCCCATATTTGGCGAAAAAAACCAACTTGTTATTACCACGCAACGAATGCACAAGTTCGAAGTACGGTATAATCCAAAAACAAAGGAACTTTCGTTTAATGAAATGATAGCCAATGACGAATCTCACTGGAATTCACCCTCTGGGAAGAGAACTATTTGGAAGCTTAAATCCAATGGGTTCCAAAAGCTGAACTAGTCACGAACCGTATTAAAAAATACTATAACATCTCCATCAAATCTTCCTTCGTCAATTGCTTCAAGATGCTTGTATCTGTGTGCACCAACTCCTGCACCAGTTCTTTTTTCCGCGATTGTAGCTCAAGAATTTTTTCTTCAATCGTATTCGGCGTAATTAAACGAACAGCCACGACTTTGTTCTCTTGTCCAATTCTGTGCGCACGATCGATTGGTTGGATTGGTTGGATTGGTTGGATTGGTTGGATTGGTTGGATTGGTTGGATTGGTTAAACAATGTCTTTTTTGATAGTTAGCTTTTTTAACCGCAATTCCGATAGCCATCGGAACGCACAGGCGCAAAGGCTCTGTTTGTTAGATTTTTTTACCACAAGGGCACGGATCAACTGTTCGTTGATGCACAAGAACTTTGTGGAAGAGCTCTGCTCGCTTTATGGGCTTTGT
>JBGCDF010000346.1:0-7011 GCA_045105095.1 Crocinitomicaceae bacterium
ACGAATATAGTCGAAATAAAAATCAGAAGATGAACCGTCTAAATCCATCACCGCCCGAGGCAGACGCCTAGCGAATCCCTTGCAGTGAACCTGTCGCACTGCATGGAGCTTGCCGAAATGAACTAAAGAATCCAACAATCCAACACCGCCGAAGGCAGCAGCGAAGCTAATCCAACAATCCCTCGCAGTGAGCCTGTCACGTTGCATTGAGCTTGCCGAAAGGAACTGAACAATCCAGCAAATCCAACGCGAAGCGTCCAATAATCTAACGATCCAACCAATCAGAAAATCAGAAAATCGAACCATCGGACAACCCCCCCCCTTCCCACCTTGGATTCCCAATAACTAAATGATTCCTACATTTCAAGGGATTCTCACAAATCCTATAACTCTTAACCTTATCTTGTTCAATGAAAACAGACTTCTAACGCATGCACAGTTCGCAGATATCTTCTTTACGAAGAGCGTTTCGTTTGATGATGTTTGTAGTGTTATTTACTCAGCTCTCATCAACGTCAATTGCTCAAGGGACAATTCCATCGATTGGAGTTGATTTCTGGTATGGGTACATGCACAATTCTGGATCGACCAATCAAGAACTTCGTTTATTCATTTCTTCTCAAGTGGCAACATCGGGAACAGTGGATATTCCGCTTCAAGCGTGGAGTACGAACTTTACAGTAGCGCCCAATCAAACGACAACCGTGATCATTCCGAATAACGTTGGGGAAACAATTGGAAGCGATCTGATCGAATCAAAAGGAATTCATGTGACAACGGCGGACTCAGTAAGTCTGTTCGCAATCAATTTTGCGACGTTTAGTGCTGATGCATCGAAGATTCTTCCGAAACAATCTCTTGGTATCGACTACCTGGTAACGGCGTATAATGGCTTGGGAGTCCAAAGTAGATCTGAGTTGTTAATCGTTGCGACGGAGGATAATACCCAAATCGAGATAACACCATCCGTATTGACACAAGGAATGAACGCCGCTGGTGTTCCGTACATAATCAATATTGATGCTGGAGAAACGTACCAACTCAGAGCGTTATCGAGTATAGAAGATTTAACTGGAACTCGAATAAAATCCACACCTTTAAGCGGAGACTGCAGGCCTTTTGCCGTGTTTGCTGGAGCAGAATGTACGAATGTCCCTGTTGGATGTTCAACCTGTGATCACCTATATGATCAGTTATTTCCAGTCGAAACATGGGGCACAGAATACTACGTGGCACCTTACGAAACGACGGGTGTCTTTTCGTATCGCGTTATCGCTCGAGACAATGGAACGTTGGTTTCAATAAATGGCGCAGCTCCAACTCCAATGACATCCGGTCAAGTGATTGAATTTAATAATGTCGCTACAGATGTGCAAGTCGTGGGAAACAACCCCATTCAAGTGGTGCAATATATGCAAGGTGATGCGTGTTCGTTAAACGGAGATCCAGCCATGCTTGTGCTCAACGCGAATGATCAAAAGATTGATAATGTTACCTTCAGTACGGTTTCTTCGGCTGTGATTACCAATCACTTCCTGAATATCATTGTGGAAACCGCCGATATTGGAAATGTCTTGTTGGATAACACCATTATTCCAGCGTCCAGTTTCAGTACCTTCTCAACAAACCCCTTGAACTCATATGCTCAGCTTCCGTTATCGCAAGGAAGCCATAGTTTAGCGTCAAATAACGGTGTTACAGGTTATGTCTATGGTATGGGGACTGCAGAAAGTTATTCCTACTCCGTTGGATCGTTTAAAGCTGAACCCCAATTTCAGGTTGATACGACTATTTGCACAGCCGATTCAGTGGTATTATCAACTCCAATAACCTTATTTAATGCGGAATGGGTAGCACAGTCTGATACGACAGTTATTTTAGGGACTGGGAACAACTTGGTGATGTATCCACCAATTCCAACGGATATTTATTCTGTAACAGGGAATTCGCTGGTTTCAGGATGTCCAGTGACCTATAACTATAGTGTCTCTGCTCCATTGCCTCCTGTTATTTCACTTACGGCAAGTGAAGATACTGTCTGTATGTTTAATGATGTTCAGATGGGTGTCAACGTGTTGACCCCAGGGACTTGGGAATACCAGTGGAGTCCAGCGTATATGTTTGATGATCCCTTTTCGCCTAACCCGATTTTGACCGTTCAACAAACAGGCTGGTATTCAGTGTCGGTCACCAATGTAGGAACGGTGTGTAGCATTGCTCAAGACAGTGTTTTCATCACTGTACAGGGCGGAGCTGTGGAATCGGTGAATGTTTCTGCCAGTTCGAATGCGCTTTGTCTGCCTGATGATGCAACGTTGACTGGTGAAGTCAATCAATTGTTAGTAAATGAGGATTTCAACGGAGGTTTAAATACGAGCGTTTGGTCATCGGTATTAGGAGAGACGATTAGTTCAACGTGCGGCTCGGTGTCAGGTGACGCGCTGTTCTTCAATGGAGGAGGGGTTCGCTCTGCTGCTACTGTCGACTTCAATGTTGCCAATGGCGGAAGTTTAAGTTTTTATATCAAAGTGGCGACAGGAACAGCTCCATGTGATGACGCGGAAATTGGAGAAGATGTTTACCTGGAATATTCTACAAACGGTGGGTTTACCTGGGTGCCAATGGCGACATTATTAGAATCGAATTATCCCGTATTTACCTATTTGACCTTGCCAATTCCTGCAGGTGCACAAACAGCATCGACGCGTTTTCGATGGAGCCAACCAAATTTCACAGGTCCAAATCAAGATGTTTGGATGTTGGAGAATGTCAATCTCTCATCATCAAATACGAATGGTATCACCTTCAATTGGACGCCCACGGCAGGGTTGTCGAATGCGTCAAGTTTGAACCCTACGGCCTCTCCGTCCACCCCGACTTGGTTTGTATTGGAGGTTGGGCAGGGTCAATGCACATACGCAGATTCAGTTTTTATCGATGTGAACCCGTCGTTCACTCTGACAACATCTAACGATACAACAGTATGCTCCGGAGATTGGTTAACAGTATCAACCGTTCCTTCAGTGGGAACAGGATATTCTTATTTGTGGGAACCAGCAACAGCAGTGATATCTTCAAGTAACACTTTCTTCGCAGCTACATTGGCATCAAATACTGATACAACCATGTATGTTACTGTGACCTCTCCATTGGGCTGTACGCAAGTAGACTCGGTGCAAATCTCCTCCATCAATATGGATTTCGGCATAGTCGGAGATTCCATCTTGTGCTTACCAGATACAGATACACTTTCCGTTCAAGTATTCAATACCAATGTTTCAAGCTACTCAGTGGAATGGCTTGAAGCAGGAAGTGTAATTGGCACAACTGATTCGATTCTTGTCTCTCCAATAGTGACAACCCAATACATCGCGGAATTAACCGATGCGGCATCCCAATGTCAATGGCTTGACACCTTCGAAATTGAAGTAAGGTCTTTCACGGTAGATGCCGGTCCAGATACTACATTGTGCTCAACAGTGGGGTATCAAATGCAGGGAAGTTCGACGACGCCAGCAGTTATGCCTGAAATTCTTTGGGATAACATTACAACCTTGAGTGCTGTGAATGTGTATGATGCAATTGTTGCGGTCGATGTTACTGCTCAGTACGTCTTGAGTGTATCAGACGGATTCTGTGAGTATTCCGATACAATGGACTTGACCTTTTCTCCTCCGGTAGAAGTGTACATTCCTGATGACACGACCATTTGTGAAGGGACGTCCTTTACGCTAGATTTCACTGGAGCAACTGGAGTCATCTGGAATACTACGGTAGGAATTACGAATCCTCAATCCACTCAACCTGTGTTCTCTCCAACGACAACACAAACGTACATCATTGATTACCTTACGGTCAACGGCTGTCCATTCACAGATACGATTGTGGTCAACGTCGATCCATTACCAGTCATTTCACTTCCTCCGGATATTACCATTTGTGAGGAGGACATCGAAATTATTAATCCTACCATTAACGTTCCAGGGGGGAATTATCTCTGGAATACAGGCGAGACGACATCAACGATTCAAGCGCTGACTGATGGAATTTACTGGGTAACTTACTCAAATGCATGTGGAAGCAGCACTGATTCTATGGAAATCACCTACCACCCAGATTTTTCAGTGGATCTTGGAAATGATACCTTAATGTGCTCTGGATATACACTTGACTTGAATCCTGTTCTTCCCGTGGGAAGCACTGTTTTTTGGTCAACAGGAGCGATGTCAACGTCCCTCACCGTTACCAGTCCTTCAATTACATCTATTGAAGTGTTCGATGTAAACGGATGTGTGCGCCGCGATACGATTGAGTTATCTGCATTACCGCCAATCCAAATTGATCTCGGACCCGATTTTTCAATGTGTGAGTACGATATAAGTACACTTGACGGAACTTCACCGCAAGGAGTGACGTATTTGTGGAGTACTGGTGATACGACCTCAACCATTTCAGTTGCGGATGCAGGAACCTATTTTGTGCAGGTAACGGACGCACTTGGATGTTTAAATTGGGATACAATCGTAGTAACGGAGACGCCTACACCAGATCCCGTAATCCTCGGTCCAACGACTTTCTGTTCGAATGAAACAGTTCAGTTCGAAGCGACTTCTGGTTATGTCGGATATCAATGGAATACAGGGGATAACTCAAACCCCATTCAGTTTCAAGGTTTCATTAATGAGATTTCTGTGCTCGTCACGGATGGTTTCGGGTGTGTCGGTGGAGATACCATTGCGGTAAGCGTGATTGACGTTCCTATTTTGGATCTGGGAGATGATATCGTCCTCTGTGAACCAGGAATTACTATTCTGAATGCAGAGGTTCCTGGAGCGTCAGGTTACACATGGACACCGAACAATGAAACAACCGCGACTATTGATGCGCCGCCCGGAACATACTCAGTTGTCGTGAATTATGACATTTGTACCATTACGGATGAAATCAGCATAACCGTTGAACCCTATGAACTTGATCTTGGCGATGACAAAGTCGCATGTTTCGATGAAGGAGTTTTCGTCGCGCACTCAATGGAGAATATCGATTCGATCATCTGGCACGATGGCTCAAGTTCAAGTTGGTTCGAACAATTGAGCTACCCTAGCTTGACAGATACCTTCACAATTTCCGCTACGTCTTATGGTTGTGATGTGAAGTACGACACAGTTCTCGTATTCATCGAAGATTGCAACTGTCTGTTTTACGTTCCGAATTCATTTACACCGAACGGAGACCAAATAAACGAGGGATTCAATGTGTATCACGACTGTCCAGTAATCGAGTTCGAGTTTTCGATTTTCAACCGATGGGGCGAACTCATTTTTGAATCACGCGATCCAAATTTTATTTGGGATGGAACCATCAAATCAGGCGAAAAAGTACAAGACGGCGTCTATGCATGGAGAATGCGTTACATGAACGAATACACGAATTTCCGAAAGGTCAAGGAAGTTACGGGGCATGTGAATGTTTTGAGGTAGTTAGATTTTCCCATACGGCTTCTCATTCGGATTTCTCTATGTGTTCCCTCAATTTACTTTATTTTTCTCATTACAATCCAACAATCCCCTCCAATGAGTCTATCGCGTCGCATTGAGCTTGCCGAAATGAACTGAACAATACAAAAACCCTATCTTCGCAAAATGAAAACACGCGTAGCAGTCATTGGTGGTGGAGCCGGAGGATTTTTCTCGGCACTATCAGTTAAACTTCATCATCCTGATGCACACGTAACGATTCATGAAAAATCAGCGAAACTGCTATCCAAAGTGAAGGTTTCAGGTGGAGGCAGATGCAACGTCACGAACGGAACCGATTCAATCAAAATTTTGGCCGAAGCGTATCCCAGAGGATCGAAGCAATTGCGAAAACTATTCGGAACTTTCAATAATCAACAAGTGATGCAGTGGTTCGAGGATAGAGGAGTTCCACTCGTGACGCAAGAAGATTTATGTGTATTCCCTGTATCTCAGGATTCGCAAAGTATCATCGATTGTTTTCTCCGAGAAGCCAGTGAGTTTGGTGTCGATATCAAAACAAAATCGGGTGTAAACGAATTAAAGGAAAAGGACGGGCAAATTGAGCTCGGGTTTATCGGTGATGAAGCTCCTCAACTATACGATAAAGTCATTGTAGCGACGGGAGGGTCGCCAAAAATGAGCGGGCTGTCATGGCTGGAAGAATTAGGGCACAAAATAGCGCCCCCAGTCCCATCGCTTTTCACTTTCAACATGCCATCCGAATCTGTCACAGAGTTGATGGGAATCGTTGTGGAAAATGCCATCGTCAAAATTCAGGGGACGAAATTAAGGGGAGATGGCCCATTGTTGATTACACACTGGGGTATGAGTGGTCCAGCTGTATTGAAGCTATCTTCATTCGGAGCGCGTATTCTCAATGAAATGAACTATCAGTGCACCGCTCAAGTCAATTGGGTGAATGAAGTAAATGTAGACGTAGTAACCGATCGCTTGAAACAACTTCAACGCGACTATCCGAACAAACAATTAGCCAATGCCCGCATACTCGAAATTCCCATTCGATTGTGGAACTTCCTGTTAGAGAAGTGCGAAATTTCCAAGGAAACAACCTGGTCACAACTCGGCAAAAAACCATTCAACAAACTACTCAATATCCTCACAAACGATGAATATTCCGTTTCGGGAAAAACAACGTTCAAGGAAGAATTTGTAACCTGCGGAGGAGTAAGTCTCGAAAGCATCAACATGAAAACCATGGAAAGTAAAGAATTTCCAAATCTGTATTTTACGGGGGAAGTAATCGACATCGATGGCATTACTGGTGGATACAATTTTCAAGCTGCGTGGACGACTGCCTATATTGCGGGGAAACTGGGTTAGATTATTGGAGCGCTTCACGCTTGGATTCTTGGATGAAACTTGAGATACGTCTAATCCAACAATCCAACAATCCAACAATCCAACAATCCAACAATCCAACAATCCAACAATCCAACAATCCAACAATCCAACACCGCCGAAGGCAGCCACG
>JBGCDF010000347.1:0-12304 GCA_045105095.1 Crocinitomicaceae bacterium
TAGTAAGTGTTACGGGAGCGTTGAAATCAACCTGAATGGTATCTTCAATGACGCACGTACCTGCTGTTACAGCAACACTGTATTGACCTGCTTGTGTCACATTAAAAGTGACATTAACACTAGCATCTTGCCAAAGGTAGGAAGTCGCACCTGTTGTCGTAGCATCAAGTAAAAGCGTTGCTCCATCGCACAAAACAGTATCATTTCCTAAGTCGATCGTCGAAGAAAAGTAATCGACAACAATCGTGTCGGAGTTGGTTCCACAGGCATCTGAAATCTCTACCCAATACGTTCCAGCCGCGTTTACTAAATAGCTGGAATTAGTTGAACCGTCCTGCCAATTGTACGAAACTCCTGCGGTGGTGGCATCGAGTGATAAAGTTGCTCCCTGACATAAAATAGTGTCTGCTCCAAGATTGACAGATGGAGTGCTTTGAACTGCTACGTTTATTGAGTCGGATCCTGTACAGCCGTTCGCCGTGACATCGACCCAAAATAATCCTTGTCCATTTACCGTATATGTGGGGTTCGTTGTTCCGTCTTGCCACGAATAAGTTGCTCCTGGGAATGTAGCATCAAGTGTGAAAGAACTTCCAGAACAAATAGTTGTATCTGCTCCCAAATTAACTAGAACTGGCGGCGCATAGTTCACTTCTATTGAATCGATATATGTTCCACATAATTCAGTTACTTCTACCCAATAAATACCTGGCGTGTTGACAGTGTATGTTGGGTTAGTTGTCCCGTTCTGCCAGAGGTACGTAGCGCCCGGAGTGGTCGCATCTAGTGTAAGAATTTCACCAGTACAGAGAGTTGTGTCGTTTCCAAAAACGGTAGTATCACATGGCGTGATGGTATTTTGAGTGATATAAACGCCTGCGAGATCTGGTGCTCCACCCGAGGTGAGAAAGGTAATTTCAATGCCCTCAACAACGTCCGCTGCGTTTAATCCAAAATCCGTAATAAAATCGAGGTCCACGTACCTTCTTTGGCTCGTACTTGATCCTGTTCCACAAGATCCGAATAAATAACGCCAAAGGACAGATGGTATGGTAACCCAATCACCAATCACCACATTGTGAACATTTGAAAACCCACCACCTTGAAGCATTAAACGAACGGCATAGTTGTCGGTATTGTAACTTGTTTCGATTACAATATCGACTCCTGGTCCATCGACATGAGTATTTCCAAACAAGCCCGTTGTAATATCTCCGTTGCCGAAGTTTACCCATGTCGAGTCATTTGGTAGTCCAGTTACGTAGTTATCTATACAACCGTTAGGGTGAACAGCTGACACGAGCCAGTCGTAAATTGTATAGGGTCCAATAGTCTGAGTACTTCCCCAGAAAGTGAGGAAGAAAAAAAAGAAAAGTGATATCGATTTACGCATATTATTGGGAGCTCGCGAATATAGTGAAGTTAAGTTACCTAAGGCATGAATGCAAGACTCTTAACATAAATAATACGAAGAAAAGCTCAATTGGGTTGCTTTTTTATCACATTGAAAATCAAATTGGTAAGAATTTACAATAAAATAGAGCGTAAGGAGAACTGTTGTTTTATGTGAAGATGTTCAGGGAGGCACGTTGTATGCTCGTGTGACAGATTGAAAAATTTGAAGATCAGTTACTTTTCGCTAATCGGAACTGTTGTACTAGTGCAATAATTAACCCGATCAATGCACCTACATAACTAAAATTGTGAATGGTTCCAACGATGAGAAAATGGTCCCAATCGTTAATTTCGGATAGAGCGATTCCACGCCCACCAATATTCATAGGCCAGTCAGACATGTTTGAAACGAAGATTAGCCCTGCGATATATCCAATCACTCCAAATACAATTGCTACCAGAAAGATGGTTTTTATTGACTTAATCCTAGATTTTTTATAGAGTTCAACGTCTAGTTTCTTGTACCCGATGATCCCCAAAGGAAGAGCTAGGAGAATTCCCACCCACCATGTGGAAAGAAACCCAACAAGAGCAGCAGCGAGTCGCTCATATTCCTGCAAGCCTTCGGCAATATTGAATTGAATAAACTTAAAATGCGTAAAGTAATCGGAGGAAATGGTGTAGGTGATTTGGTCATGGATGATGCCGTACACTCCTGAGATTAAGGGTAGTAATACGAGCAAAAGCAGCCATGTTTTGGTGTTAGATTTCATGGGAAAATAATTCATTTTTACCGCAAAGGGGGCAAAAGAGTTATCTGTAATTTGCGTGTAAACATTTTCGGATATCATATTGTGTCTTGACGCAGTCAAGCCTGTGCCGTTGTGGTGAAAAGATCTTACTCCACTGGCTCAGAACTGTCAGTATCCAAGCTTTCTTCAACTACTTCCTCAGTTCCCTGATCTGCAACCGCTGCAACCACATTTTTTCTTCTACCAAAAAGGCCTTTCTTTTGACTTTTATCCTGTGGGAAATACTTGCGCTGACGGAAGAACACCATAATTACACCAAGAGTAATTGAAGCATCGGCCAAGTTCCAGATCGCGGGGAAAACCTCTTTTCCTCCGACCCATGGAACCCACTCTGGCCATTCCGCCTGAAACATAAACATGTCTACCACATTCCCGAACAAAAAGCCTGAGTGACGAACCTCTGTTTTCTCTCCCCAACCATTGTTACAATCGACATAAATTCCCGAACCTTCAAGTTGATTGAAGGAGCCGCATGGATCAAAGTCGAAAATGTAATCGTACGCCATCGAATCGATGAGGTTTCCAGTAGCACCAGCTAAAATTAATCCGATAGCAAATAGGAATTCTGTTTTCGCTCCCCGCTTCGCTTGTTTGATCCAATAGTAGACAATTGCCCCTATTGCGACCATTCGGAAGATGCTTAGTGCGAGTTTGTGCCAAACCTCAGAACCAAACTTGGTTCCAAAAGCCATCCCTTGATTCTCGATGTAATGCAAAACAAACCAATCGCCAGCAACAGGCACTACCTCTCCAGGCTCAAAATGAGTTTTTACATAGATTTTAATGATTTGATCTATCAGTAAAATCAGGAATACGGCGATCGAAACGATCAGAATTTGCTTCTTCAATGAATTACCCTTGGGCATTTTTAGCTTCGATACTTAATGTTGCGTGTGGAACGAGTTTTAAGCGCTCCTTCTGAATCAATTTTCCAGTAACTCGGCAAATACCGTAGGTCTTGTTCTCAATTCGAATCAACGCATTGTTTAAGCTAGCAATGAATTTTTCCTGTCTTGAAGCTAATTGAGCAATCTCTTCACGGGAAAGCGTGTCAGAACCATCTTCCATCATATTGAATGTACGTCCCGTATCATTCGTTCCGTGATCGTCATTATGTGAAAGTGATCCTTTCAATAATTCCAAATCTTCTTTTGCTTCGTTCAGCTTTCTGTTGATAAGGTCTTTGAACTCTTGTAGTTCGCTGTCTGAATATCGTGTCTTTTCCTTTGCCATCTAATAGTATTTTGAAAAGCCTTATGGGCGGAGTATATCTTAATGTGTCATCGCTTTTTTGCGAAGCCCTAAATATAAAATTCTGAGCGGTACTAAACAAAAAAACCTGAGTTCGATTATAAATATGGTTCATATCGCTGATAAAAGGGCGAATTTATGAATGGAAATCAGGTTCAAAAACTAACTTCGCAATTGTGGTAAAGATTTTCATCGGAAATAGGTCGGGAGTTTTGCTCGTGCTGCCAATCTTGGTGGTACTATATGTTGTATTGAATATGGTCATGGGTTACCATGTTTCATCACCCATTTCGGGCTTTGGCTTTTACGGGGAAATGCTTCCTGAAGAGACCGTGCTCAGTCAGGTATTAGCCCCAATTATTATTTTATCGAATGCACTTCTGTTGAACAGTATTTTCAATAGGAACGGATTTATGGAGAAAAACAATTATCTCCCTGCACTTCTGTATATTGTTGGGAAGAGTTATTTCCACTCCTATTACTTTGTAAATGGCTTCGGTCTAGCAGAAACATTCATGATTTTGGCCTTCATGCAGGTGTTTAAGTTGGATCAAAACACGGACGGTCGAAAAGCAGTGTTCAACGCAGCATTTTTTGCAGGAACAGCCGCTTCATTCTATCCGATCTTGCTGCTATTTATTCCCTTTTTATTTGTAATTGTTTGGATTTTGAGACCCTTTGTTTTCAGAGAGTCGGCGCTTCTGGCAGTTGGGTTTTTAATTCCACTTATTTACGCAGGATGCTACAGTACCATTTTTGGAATTCCCATCAAAGGAAGCTCATTCACTGGATTTCCCGCTGAATGGAAGTTTCCAGACCTCTACGTGATTGCAGGAGGTTTATTTTTCCTCGGTATGGCCACCATCAGCCCTCTTTCTCAAAAATTAGGACAAAGCTCCATTCGATTAAAGAAACTCTTCCGAGTGATTGCTTGGATGGTTTTGTTTTACACATTAGTGAGTGGATTGGAGCTTTTGATGCTCGGAAAACTGGACGCCCCAAGTTACATCATTGGGTGGCTCGCCTTCTTTATTACTTACGGTTTCGGACAGAAACATGTCCGACAATTTCCCGCTTTTATTTTTTACTTGCTGCTAATCTTTTCTGTGGGTAAGTTTTTCGTTCCATTAGACTTTTAAAACCTGAGTTAGTTTCTAAAATCTGCTCAGAAATTCTTTTAGGTTGAAGGGGTTTAGACATTCTTTGATAAGGGATACCGACTATCGCGAAATTCAAGATAACGACATTCAATTTAGAATGATTAGTACTTTATTGGTCTCGCCTGAAACAGCTCATTTTTATCATTTAATTGCATCGAAATATCCCGATATTTCTTCTTTATTAAACTCAAAACTGAACTTTTCCAGACGATCTGAGTGCATTTTAGAAACTAACTCAGGTTAGACGCCCGATTTATCGTAAATTTGCGGATTATTATTAGTTCAGATTATGAAATTCGGAGTAGTTACTTTCCCAGGATCAAATTGCGATCAAGACATGATTTACGTTCTAGAAGAAATTCTGGATCAAAAAGTTGAACGCCTATGGCACAAAGACACTGACCTCAAAGGGGTTGATTTTGTAGTGTTACCAGGTGGATTCTCCTATGGAGATTACCTTAGATCAGGTGCAATTGCGAAGTTGTCACCAATCATGGGAGAAGTAATCAAGCACGCAAATGCTGGAGGATATGTTCTCGGTGTTTGTAATGGCTTTCAAATCTTAACTGAGTCTGGACTGTTGGAAGGAGCGTTGCTTCACAATGACAATCAGAAATTCATTTGCAAAAACGTGCACTTGAAACCAGGATCCATGGATACAGCTATGACGAAAGATCTTGATCCAGATAAAGCGTACAAAATTCCAATCGCACACGGTGAAGGCCGTTTCTTTGCTTCGGATGAAGTAATCGAAAAATTGGAAACGAACGGACAAGTAATTTTCCGTTACTGTACAGAAGATGGAGCAGTTTCAGATGAAGTAAATCCAAATGGTTCGTTGGAAAGCATCGCAGGAATCTGTAACGAACAAGGAAACGTATTCGGAATGATGCCACACCCTGAACGCGCTGCCGACGCTGAGTTATCCAATCAGGACGGGCGAGCGATGTTTGAATCGCTATTGAAGCACTGCACACAAAACTAATCACATGCGCATTTTATTGTTAGGATCTGGAGGACGTGAACATGCTCTGGCCTGGAAAATGGCTCAAAGTTCTATTCTGGAAGCCTTGTTTATTGCACCGGGTAACGCTGGAACAATGCAGCACGGAAAGAATGTTGATCTTTCTGTAAACGACTTCAAAGGAATCAAAAAATTTGTCCTTGAAAACGACATTGATACAGTTGTTGTTGGACCTGAAGATCCGCTGGTAAATGGAATCGCCGATTTCTTTGAAGCAGATGAGGAAATCGCCAAAGTAGCGGTAATCGGACCAAACAAAGAAGCAGCGCAACTGGAAGGAAGTAAGGACTTCGCGAAGAAATTCATGAAGCGCCACAATATCCCAACTGCGAAATACGGAACTTTCACCAAAGATACTTTGAAAGAAGGCTATGCCTTTTTGGAATCAATGAAGGCGCCGTACGTTTTGAAAGCTGATGGCCTGGCTGCTGGAAAAGGAGTGTTGATTCTTGAAACGCTTAAGGAAGCAAAAGCCGAATTGAAAAACATGCTCGCGGATGCGAAATTCGGAGATGCGAGTTCGCGCGTAGTCATTGAAGAGTTCCTATCAGGTGTGGAGCTTTCTTGCTTCGTAATTACGGACGCAGATGGCTACAAAAAACTACCAGAAGCAAAGGATTACAAACGAATTGGAGAAGGAGATACAGGGGTGAATACAGGTGGAATGGGAGCAGTTTCTCCAGTTCCATTTGCAAATCCAACTTTCCTAGATAAAATCGAGAATCAAGTGATCATTCCGACGATCAAAGGATTGAAAGCGGAAGGAATTTCCTACAAAGGATTTATCTTCTTTGGATTGATCAACGTGAAGAATGAGCCATACGTAATTGAGTACAACTGCCGAATGGGAGATCCAGAATCGGAGGTAGTCTTTCCACGATTGAAATCAGATATTTTAGACCTGTTTGAAGGAGTTGCCACACAAACACTTTCTGAACGCGATGTTCGTTTCGATGAAAGAAGCGCTGCAACAGTAATGATGGTTTCAGGAGGATATCCAGAAAAGTATAAGAAAGGAAAACAGATTTACGGTTTGAACACTGTTTCAGACAGTATTGTATTCCATGCAGGTACGAAAGCAGATGGACCAGTTGTTCAATCTTCAGGAGGACGTGTAATGGCGATCACCTCATACGGAAAAGACTTGGAAACTGCACTTAAGCGTTCTTACGGATCAATTGAAAAAATTGAATTCGACGGATCAAATTACCGAAAAGACATTGGTCAGGACGTATTGAAAAAGAACTCCAAATAGCAGTTTGCGATTGGAATTCAGATGTTAAACGAATAGAATTCGTATATTTCTTGCTCTAAGACCCCAAATGGAATTACCGCTGATAGGCATTATTATCACTCTTATTTTCTCGGCTTTTTTCTCTGCCATGGAAATCGCGTACATTTCTTCCAGCCGTTTAAAAATCGAGCTGGATAAAAGTAAAGGGACGTTTAACGGTAGAATTCTCGGACGATTTTATGAAAATGAGTCGCACTTTATCGCAATGCTCTTGCTGGGAAACAACATTGCGCTGGTATTGTTCGGATTGTGTGCTGCTCAATTACTGAATCCTGTTATTGGTTCGTGGGGAATAGAAGATGGAGGAGCAGCTATGTTGCTAGTTCAAACAGTCATTTCGACCATTTTCGTATTGATTCTTGCAGAGTTTTTGCCAAAGGCATTCGTTCAATTGAATCCAAATGGTTTCTTGCAGATTATGGCGTTTCCCTTGTTACTGGTATACATCATTTTATACATTCCAACATTTTTGGTTTTGGGGATGAGTAACTTGTTCTTGCGCCTACTCAAAGTGGAGAATGAGGATAAGGAAAAGGTCTTTTCTAAGGTGGATTTGGAGCATTACGTCGATGATTTGAATCAGCGCATGAACGAAGAAGAAGAACTTGGAAACGAGATGCAGATTCTGAAAAATGCCCTCGATTTTGACGAAGTGAAAGCAAGAGATTGCATGATTCCACGAACGGAGATTGTTTCAATTGATGTGGAAGATTCAATAGAAAAACTCACAAAGAAGTTCATTGATACGGGCCTTTCGAAAATTATCGTTTACCGCGAAAACATTGATAATGTGATCGGTTATGTGCATTCGTTCGAAATGTTCAAGGCTCCTGAATTAATCAAGCAGATTTTGCTTCCGATCAATTTCGTGCCGGAATCCATTCCTGGGAAAGAACTACTGGAGCTTTTCGCGGAGAAATCAGGAAACGTTGCTGTGGTAGTGGATGAGTACGGAGGAACTTCTGGGATTGTCACGATCGAAGACGTAATAGAGGAAATCTTTGGCGAAATTGAAGACGAACACGATCGCGATGATTGGGTAGAGGAGAAGGTAGGCGAAGGAGAATACCTGTTTTCCGCTCGAATTGACATTGATTATTTGATCGAAGAATACGAGTTGGAGTTTGAGGAGCACGAAGAATACGAAACGCTAGGCGGGTTGATTATCCATCAACTGGAAAGCATTCCCAATGCTGGTACGCAAATTGTGGTAAATGACATGTCCGTGATCATTGAAGAAGTAAGTGATCATAGAATTGACTTGGTTCGAATTATTAAGAATTAATAAGCAATTTCTCGCATAAAAATTTCAAACACATGAAAAAGCTCGTCATCTGTCTTTTTTTGAGTGCATTTGCGCCCTTATTGAATGCCCAAACCTATCACCTTTCCGAAGGGTTGAGTGAAATATCAGGAATCGAATTTTTGAATGATTCGACTCTCGTTGCCATCAACGACGGAGGAAATGAGCCCTTGATTTATCTCTTGGATTTAAACGGAAAGATTCAGGGCGTGGTGAAAGTGGAAAACGCTCAAAACCGTGATTGGGAAGATCTAACAGTTGACAATGAGCACCTGTACATTGGAGACATCGGCAACAACGTGAACAATCGAAGAGATTTGCTTATTTACCGCGTAAAGATTGCTGATGTCATTGAAAAGAAATCGGTTCGAGCAGAGAAAATCACCTTCAATTACAAAGATCAGACGGCTTTTCCTCCAGATAGGTCTGAAAAACACTACGACGCAGAAGCGTTGGCGTTTCATAACGACACACTGTATGTGTTCACAAAGGATCGCGCTCGACCCATCAAAGGATCAGCATTGGTCTACAAAATCCCTGCAAAACCCGGAGACTACACCGTATCGAAATCGGCGGAGATTTACATTGGAAAAGGAGGTTTGCTGACGGATGCCTTAACCGCTGCAGATTATGTCGATGGCGAGTTTTTTCTGATGACGTACAACCGAGTGATCATCAAAAAGGAAGTGAAAGGTGAGTTTGTGGGAGAGGAGAAAATCAATTTCAAGACCTATAGTCAGAAGGAAGCATTAGTCGTAAAATCCAAGATGGAAATCTTCGTAGCAGATGAAAAGCAAACCTTTTTAGGCGGCCCTCGAATGTATCGAATTGAGGTGAATGACGCATTAGAAAAAGACTAACGATTAATAAAAAACGTCAAAACAGATATTCCTCCAAAAAGAGTCAATAGACCAACCACGAAGGTGGTAATCCACCAAAAAATGTTTGAAAAACTATTATTAAAAGCATTTGCCGCATCATGTTGACGGGTATTCTTGTACGCCTCGAATTCGATAACCTCTAGCTTTGAAAAACGGATCTTTGCCTTTCGTTTACTCTTTTTTCCAGCTTCAATGTATTCGAAGCTGTCTCGAATATCGTCCCAGTCATCAAAGTTATATTCAATTCGTAACAATAACTCTGAAGCGAATAACTCCGCACCAGGGCGATTTGCAATAATCGTACTTTTTTGCGGCTTATCTTCGTTGATTACGACATCGTAAAAGGCCTTTTTTTCATCAGCGTTTTCATGAATTAAATGATACAACTGTTCGATTAATTCACGTTTTTTTGTCGCGATTGGATCGAGGTCTTGCTTCTTAATTTTCATAGCTAAAAGAGATTGGTTTCATGTGATTCAAGAATCAAAAATGAGTGTTAGAAACGAGTGATACTGATACTCTGAAGAGTAATTATTTGCGAGCCGCATTTTTTTTCGAATAGATACTGCCGATGATTTTAGTTCATTCATGGCACATTGGAAGTCATTTGAATTATAATAGACTGAAGCGACCTTAAGCTCATCAATTCCCCTGAATGATTTGTGCATCAGCATTGGGATTTTATAGCCCAAAGCGATACTCATTGCCCCAGGAATTTGATTGCGAAAGTACTCTTTTGCACTTGGTGTCTCTGGATGAATGAGTGGTAGAACTGCAGTCGATTTTCGCAGAATTTGATCGATTTTATGGAATTTAACACGGTTTTCATAGAGTTCCACTCGATTATCACAATCAATCCGTTCCAGTTCTTCCTTTAGTTTGATGACATCTGGATCCTTCGAATCTGCTTTTCCTAAGAAGTGAAAATGAACGGAAGCATCGGTTTGCTGAACAAGTGACACAAAGCCCTCTAAATCTTTTCTTCGTGATTCAACCGAGCCGATAATGGAAATGTGAACTTCGTTGGTATTCTGAGGAGAAGAATCGTTGTTTAGGAAATCGAGAGGGTAGAAGAACTCGAGTCGAGGGTGACTTCGACTCCGCTCAGTCTCCCTTGAGGAATGGACTTCGCTACTGTTTCGATCCAATTTAGAAGAGCTCAACGAATCTGATTTTCGACGATGACTGAGCAATTCGGAAGCCACTTCAGAATCTAATTTTCGACGATGGCTGAGTGCGTTGCCTTGAGCTTGCCGAAAGGAAGCCGAAGTCGAAACCACCTGCTCTTTCAAAAACTCACCCAACACAAAATACTTCTTAATCTTCCAGTTAATTAAACGCTGAGTGAAACTCCCCTGAAACTTCCGAATGGTATGAATGATTCCAATGAACTCTATTTTACTGAAAAGAGAAAACAAACAAGCGTTTCGTACATGTCCACCCTGAGCGGTATTGAAAACAACTTTTTCGATCTTGGACTTTTTCAAAGAACGCATTAATCGCCAAATGATCAGTGCATCACCGATGGCAGCGCCGCTCAATTCTTTTCCTTTCGGGTCGATTTCAGTCCATTCATCTACCAGGTTTTCCAAGGACTGATTTCTCGATCGAACTTGATTGTTCGTCACTAACATCACCCAAGATCCGTGCCTTTTCAAGGCATTAACCTGTGTCAACAAGCATTCATCATGAGAGGAATCAAACTCGATGATGGCCACGCGCGCAGGAAGTACTTCGGATTTCAACAATTCAGTATTGGAAAGCTATTTCTGAAGCAAAGAAACGAAAAACAATTCGTCGTAATTTTGATCCATGAGAAATCTTTTCCTCGTTTTATGCTCATTTCTAGCGATTTCAGTCGGAAGCGCCCTTGCACAAAAGAGTCAAGTTGTGGTGATGATCGATGCTGGACATGGAGGAAAGGATGTGGGTCATGAAACTGCAATTGGCGGTCATCAAGATGAAAAGCACCTAAATTTAAAGATTGCGAAGTTCCTTGGGAACTACATTGAGAAGTACTTGAGCAACGTAAAGGTGATTTACACCAGAACAACGGATGCGACAGTTTCTCTCGACGATCGTGTGACAAAGGCCAACAATTCTAAAGTGGATTATTTCCTCAGTATTCATTGTAATGGCAACCATAATAAACGCGTACGAGGAACAGAATCGATTGTTCATTCGCTGTCTTCGAAGAAGTCGGTAAAGCTTGCAGGCATGATTGAAAAGCAGTTTTCGTCTCGTGCGGGGCGGCATTCGAGAGGAATCAAGGATAAAAGGGATCTGAAACACTCACTACAAGTACTGAAGTTTACGGAAATGCCAAGCGTTTTGGTAGAGTGCGGTTTTATTACTAATACCCGTGAAGCGAATTATTTAAACTCGACCTATGGTCAGGAAATTATTGCTTCGGCAATTTTTAGAGCGTTCCGAGGATTTATTACGCAACAACACCCGAACATTTCATTTAAGAAAACGGCAGGATCTTCGACGGCTTCAAACGGTAATTCGCGCTACGGAATCCAAATTGCTTCCTCTAAGGAGTGGATTGATGACGAAGATGCGAGATGGAAATCATTGGATGTAAAACGCATCAAGCTAAATACGACGAGTGCGTATAAGTATATCTATATTGTTGGAAATTACGCATCTAAGTCGGAAGCTAACGCCAAGCTCGCAGGCATTCGCCAGAAAGGATTTAGGGATGCGTTTGTTACCAAGCGTTAGCGAGCAAAAAAGCCATGTGATTTTTTTTCATTTTTTTGCGGAAAAATAAATTCTTTATCTATATTTGCACTCGCCTTTAATGAAGGCATGCGCCGAGAAGGTTGTGAAACGCTTCTTTAGCTCAGTTGGTTAGAGCATCTGACTGTTAATCAGAGGGTCCCAGGTTCGAGCCCTGGAAGGAGCGCTAAAAAAAGGTTCATCGAAAGATGAGCCTTTTTTTTGTGCTCATAACAGGGCGAGCAGAGCCCTGGAAAAGAGCTCGCGGGCCAAGCGAGCGAAGACTGAGTGCGAACCGGGAAGGTGAAGCAACGAGGGAACGCGTCAGTTTACGAAGACTAAGTGCGAACCGGGAAGGTGAAGCAACGAGGGAAGGATGTGAGATTAGCACCTAGATCATAATTTTTGTACCGAGAACGGATAAGGAATAACGAAAGTTCATCGAAAGATGAGCCTTTTT
>JBGCDF010000348.1:0-17092 GCA_045105095.1 Crocinitomicaceae bacterium
ATCCATGGCAGCAATCGAATTCAATTTGGATCCGGCAACGTGCGCCCTTAATGGTGGAGAGGACTACGAATTGTTGTTCACGATCTCACAATCGGATTGGGATAAAATCAAAGGAAATCCACACATGACGGCCATTGGTCACGTTACAGATGCTTCGGAAGGAGCGTACTTTGTGGATAAAAATGGATCGGCAATTGAGTTGCGTGCTCAAGGTTGGGATCATTTTGGAGAATAAGGTCTACTATTTAATGTACTTCGTCCCGTATTTATCAATGAAATAAATACCTTGGCCTCCATTCTGAATGTGATAGATTCCTGGACCACTTCCATCCACTTTTAGCGGACGATTCACTTGTTTTGATAACACTACTTTTCCTTGAGTATTTATCAGTCCATATCTTCTGCTGTCTGGTTCCGCTTCAAATATAAGTGCGCATTGATCTAACCATCTGAGATAGCCATACACTGGAGGAATTATTTCTTTTCCCTGATCGTCGATTAATCCAAATCTGTCGTTGAGTTTAACCCGCATAAACTCATTGAAAAGTGGATTGATGTCGTCGTATTTCACTTCTGCGATCACTTTACCCTTTCTATTCAAAATGCCGAACTTCTCGTTTATTCGTACTCGAACTAAACCTTCTTTGAATGACGAGTAGCGTTCTCCCTGCCAATAATCATAGTTAAGTGGTATAATTTCTTCACCTTTTAGATTGATATATCCACACTTCTCTCCAATGATCACTTGTGCCATTCCATCGTAGAAGTAGCAGGCTTGATCATACTTAATTTCTCCAATGACGTTTCCTTCTTTATCAACGAAACCATATTTTCCGTTCAGTTTTACTTTTGCACGTCCTTCTTTGAAATTAAATGCGGCATCGTAAAGCGTATCGACTACCAATCGACCTATTGTATTAATATGACCTTGCCCATTTGTTCCACTCACTACTGCCCTGCCTTCATAGAAATGTTGAAAGTGTTGATCATAGTCATCTGAAGTACTATAGCTTTCGGCATAATATGGATACTTGAATTCAGAGCCACTAATGGTGTCGCCACCGATCCTCACGTAACCTTGTTGATAATTTTGGTTTCTGTAGAAATAGATTTCGTCTTTAATCGGCCCCACCTTATTCTGATATTCCACTTTCCTCCCAGAGCCTGAAGCGGGCGGATATCCATCTCTGAAGTAATTGATTTTCGAAGTGACTTGACCATTTTTATCAATGTAATCGGCTTCTCGTTGCGAATTTCCAACGAGCGCGTAACCATCCAAAAAAGAAGTTGCAAATTTGTGAATGCATGGGATAATTTCCTTCCCGTTGAGATCAATAAATCCTCTTAAATGATTCCGTTTCACTCTTGCTCTATCTTCCACGAAGGGATGAGCCATTTCGTACTTCGCCTTCACTACTACGTTCAGATTACTGTCGCAATAACCGTAGAGTTCACCTTGTTTGAATGGTATTAAATCTGGTAGTTTCTGTGCATGTATCTGAAAAGAGCAGAATAACAAACTGATGATGAAAAGATGGTTTCCGAATATCTTCATGGTTATTCTTCAAATAATGGCATTCCTTCTGGTGTGAAGTACACGGTAAACTGTTGATACTTTGCTGAATAATAACCACTAGGAAGCAATTTATAATCTCTCAGACCTTCTTGTTCAATTGCTTTGAAAGGAGATTCCGTTTCTTGTCCATTTCGATCATAGTAGAGGTACTTATTCCTAAATACCTGCGGATATACAACAAACACTTGTTCATTTTCCGACCATGATATCCCACCCTGATCAATTGGAATGAGCACCTTGCCATGACTATTTATCAAACCATAACTTTCACGATTTCGGTTATGTTTTTTTAGCGAAACGATGAATAGACTATTGACCGACTCCTCAATGGACCTATATTTGAATGGAAACAATTGAACACCATTTGTATCAATCATAGTTGTATGGGGTTGATCAAAGCCTGGAAGCTGTTTTGATGAAAGTGCCTTCCCATTTTTGAATACCAAACCAGAAAATCTGGAAAATCCGCCAAAATAGTCCGTGTGATATTCAGCATTTCTATAAGCGTAATAAGTTGCAGGAATTATTTCTGTTCCATTCAGATCCATTAAGCCCCACAGTTTTCCCTGACGGAACCCATAGCGATTGTCACCAGCGACATACAATTGGTCGTACTTAAACTCTGTCAGTGCTTCTCCCTTTTTATTGATTAATGCCCACTTATTGCCCTTTCTTACAGGCGCACGTTGTTGGTCGAATGAAAACGCTCCACTGTAAATAGGAGGAAGAACCCATTCCCCTGTACTATCCATGAACCCACACTTGAAGCGATTGTAAAAATCGATCATTTTCTCTTCTTCCGAACGGTCATCCGATGTATGATCGATTTCTTTGTGTGCCGCCAGTATCTTCACGACAATCAGATCTTCTTGAACCTCATCTACAGCATGAAATGGATTTGATGATACTTTTTTACCCTTTTGCGTATACAGTATCGTTTCATTCTCGTACGACATTCCATCAGCGCTAGACAGAATAAAATGTTTATTGATTCTAATACGTCCCTTCTGAGCCGTGACGATTACTTCACCCTGATTATTTAGAACGGAAAACATGCTTATGATATCTGGTCTCAACTCGCTATAGCCATAATCCTCAGCGATGGCCATTAAGTTGTCGTGCTCTTCCTGCGTGAAAAAATAATATACGACTCCATTCTCCTCATCGTACTCTTTATCAATTTCATCTCTTCCTCTGTGTGAATAAATCCCATCTGACTCGATGATTTTCACTTTGACTTTATAGCTTATCTCCTGCTCAGCAATGATGAATCCTCTTTCGCTCCTAAACTCCTCATACTCGAAAGGGGCGATGATTTCACCCTCCGTATTAATCAATCCGTCTTGATCGTTTTGCTCAGCAACTAACAACTCCTTTGTTATCCCTCGAAGAGATTCGTACTGCGGAGCTATTTTAACAATGGCTTGATTATTCTCTTGAATTTCAATCAAGCCGTATTGTTCATTTTTTTGAATGACGATCAGATTCGAATCTAAGGGCGATATACTCTGTAACTTGAAATAATCGTATTCGAAATCTACAATCATTTTTCCCTTTGAATTAAACAAGGCAGCCTTTTTTTGGTCATTTCTGACTTGGATAAATCCAGATTTCATATCTATCCATTCATAGTCCATGGGGACAATCCACTTCCCTTTTTTGTTGATCACCCCATACTTTCCATCCACATTTACCACAGCAAGACCATTCCGATACATCGATGAAACTTGATCGGCTATTGGTTCGAGGAGTACTTTGCCGTCTTGTTTGATGATTCCCCATTTCTGGTTAAATCGAACGGATGAAAAACCATTATCGAAGGGTAATACATACTCATATTTCGGTTCGATAACGATCTCGCCCTTCGAATTGGCAAATCCATAGAGTTCTCCTTTCAGATAGGGCATTAAGGTCTGTGGTTCTTGAGCAAGTGCAGTATTCGCAAGGAATAGCAACACAGTTAAACTCAAAAAAAAGGATCGTATGTGAACAATAATCATTTAGGCAAATTTCCTAGGAACTGCTATAAAACTAAGCACAATAAATCTTTCTCGTAAGTTCGAAATTGGAATAAGCGTTAATAAGTGTCAAGATTTGACTTAAACTCTCTTGTAATCTCCTGAAACGAGGATGAAGTATTGAAAACTGCTGCGCGCACTTACTCGCGCAACATGTTTCAAAAGAAAAGAGACCACAGCGGTATTAGCGAATCCTTGTTCGTCTCTTGTTTAATATTTAGGCCACGTTGATCCTCCGATTGTATTTTTCGCGTACAATCGCATCGAACGCCTTTCCTTTCAATTTGGCTTCAGCCCACGACTCGAAATCGAAATAATCCAGCGCAACGCTTTCGAACACATCGTCATTGGTGATTTCTGCGAGCTCTTTGTACATCTCTTCCCACAAATGTTGTCTATCGAAGTGGTCTGCGCATTTGATCAATTTACTGATGAATTGAAGAAGCACTTTTTCGAAACCGTACATTCTGTTACGTGTCTTGAAGAAACGTTGTGTATTCTTCAATGAATACGGCAAGAGGTTATTGTGATTCAGTTCTAGATGAACCAGTAATTCGAGCAACTGCGTGAAACCAATAATGTCCTCAGTTTTATCCAAGTTGGAATCATTCAAGATTCGGTTGATCCATTTCAAGGCTTCAGAGTAGTTACCCGTTCCAATGTTCACTACGGCTATTTTAAACTCTAAAAACGCTCTTCGAATTGGAATGACTTTATCACCATAATGTTCCAGTTCAGATTCGATCTTACCTACTGACTGAACAGCCTTTATAAAATCTCCTTTTCTAAGGAACATGCTCAATTCAATACTGCTGACACTCGAGAACAGTTTGATGGATAAGTCTTCATTTGCCGAAAACGTTGCACCAAACTTTTTCAAATCATTCAAGTACTGAGTTGATTTTCGGTGGTTTCCGATTTTGTCCGCGATATAAATGGCATTGGTCAGTGCGGAAATGTATTTATTTGCTTCGAGCTTTTTTCCAAGTGTTGCCTGATCTGTTGTTCCGAGGTTCACTTCTAATTCCTCCAATGAAAGAGCCAGTTGTCCCGTTGCATAGTAGTATGCACTCAGCACGTGATGATAGAGGTGCTTCCCTTCAAACGTGAGGTTATCCGTAATGTAGTCTTCCGAAAGGATCATTTTACAAATCTCTGCATATGCCTCGATTTCTTCTGTTGATCGCGCTACGCCTTTCTTAGATAGATGCGAGAACAAATGACTTTTAATTGCCCAGAGATGATTATAATCTTCTATTGATTTTGAATAAATCAGGTCATTCTTCAAGGTTTCATCGATATCCTTGTCTTTGACCTTTAAGTGCCCCATTGTTTCAGAAAGGCGCTTCTTTTTGTAAGAGATCATCAGCAAAATGGCAGGAATATCATTCTTTTTGGCCACCTTTTCAGCACTATGTAGAACGCGTCTGCATTGATCGTATAGTGATTTTTCGAAAAGAATATCTGCAGCGTGCAACTGTTTGTGTAATTGCGCTTCTATCGAATTAGAGCTATGGAACGAATCCAACGCTGTTAAAATATGATCGTACAATCGTTTTTTCGTAATGGAAAAGCGATTGATAAAGGCCTCTTGCTCGAAGGTTTTAAAGATTTCATCTTCATCGTACTCCGATTGCTTATCGAGATAATCGAATAAACGGACATAGTTGTTTTCTCCACCTATCGTGTGGCGGGAAGACATCAGTTTGAAATATCTTTTCTCTGATTTCGACATTGACTTAATCAAGTCAAAAAGTGCGTTATTTACCTTACTAGACATGTATAATACGTTTAGGTTAATTAGGGTGAATCGAAAAAAATTCATTCAATTGAAATACATTGATTATCAATTAGAACAAGCTCTTCAATACGTCTATAACTAAGTAGATAATCGAATATACGTAAAGGTTCGATGCGCTTTTCGAATAAGATTTGAAGTGTATAGTTTATTTAGTGAATGGATGGTGTTTTGAACCGGACAGAAACTTTGGCGCATAAAAAAACTCCGACTTTCATCGGAGTTTGAAAATATATCTTTACTAACGTTTGTTAGTCACCATCGTTATTCGTGGATACTTCTTCATTGTGTTCTGGATCTGTAATTCCGCCTTCATTTGATGAACCACCCATGTTTGGATCATTCACATTCTGACCTCCTCCTGTATTCGCTTTCCATGTTGGAACTACTGGATCGGCTGAATTCGGCTGAACATCTTGTTTATTACAAGATACTAATGCTAAACCTATAACAGCAACTCCTATGTATATTACTTTCTTCATTTTTCCGTCGTTATTCGGATTTACTAACAAATATAGGTTAACAACCCTAAATCTCCAAATTATTTAGTGGTATTTTGAGTAAAACGCGTGTTCCTTTGATTGAACGGTCATCTTTATATACTTCATAGGGTCCAATAAGGGAAATGTCATTCTTGGAAATCTTTTGTATCAAATCAATCCGTTTTGACGTAATCTCCATCCCTTTTGACCGGTGATCTCCGTCCATTTCCACCTTGCTCGTCATACTCTGGTTTACTCCGATTCCGTTATCCTCCAATGAGATGAGTAAGTATCCATTTTCCTGCTCGACGTTGATCATAATCTTTCCTTTCTTCTCCAGGTTAGGAAGTATTCCATGTATAATGCTATTCTCAACAAAAGGTTGCAAAATCATCGCAGGAATCTCAAGGGCATCTAATTCCACCCCTTTTGTATTAATCTCATAATCAAACCGATCTTTGAATCGCATCGATTCGAGAGATAAGTATAGCTCTATTCGTTCGAGCTCTTCATCCAAGGTAATCATGTTACCGTCGATGGTCGCTGTATCCAGATTTTTACGGATCAACTTCGCGAAGTTTGTAAGATACTTATTAGCCGAAAGACGATCCTGCGTATTGATAAAATACTGAATCGAGTTGAGGGAATTAAATACAAAGTGTCTATTCATACTCGCATTCATGGATTGCTGCTCTAGACTCAGCAAACGGGATTTGAACTCCAATTTTTCCTTTTCATTAGCCTCATTGATTCTTCTCAAGCGAAAACGAAAAATGAGTAATACGAGAATACCAATTGTCAATATCATCAGCCCGATAAACCACCAAGTCTTGTAAAACGGTGGTTTAATCGTGAATGGCATAAGAATTTCCCCTGACATCTGTCCATCGATATCTACGGCGCGCATATGCAACACATAATCTCCTGAAGATAAACTCGTAAAATTGAAGGTTGGGTTTGTTGAAAGAGGGGACCATGTTTCATTCTCTCCTTCGAGTAGGAATTGGTAACCCAAACCGCTGTGATTTGCCAATGAAACCCCATCCAATTCAAAGGTTAAATTATTCTTTGAACTAGGAAGAATGAGGTTTATTGGAAAACCGCTCTCATCTAACTCGTCACTGTACTTTTTATGATCGAAAGGCTCATAATTGAGCAGAATTGATCGCATTTTGAGTTGTGGCGATTCTCTTTTAATATCTTCCAATTGCACATCAAAACAAACTAAACCGGCAGCCGTACCAAACCAATAATTCCCTTTAGAATCGAAAAAGCTCGAATTCAAATTTGTCTCTAGGTTGATTACCCCTTCGCCTAAACCAAATCTTTTTATGGATGGCTCGGCAGATTCCAAATTATCTAAGATAAAGAGACCATTGTTAGACCCAACAAAGAGCCTTCCATTCCTTTCATCAATGAAATTTATGAAATTAGCACCTGGATCATTCCTCAACTCAATTTGTTCTACCTTAGAATTCTTAATTCTAAACAGGCCTTCTTCCGTTCCGAACCAAAGATTACGATCACGATCTTTGGTGATACAGTAGGTCACTTTATCAACATTCAAATAAGATGATATTTTTCCATCTTTGTACTGAAACAAACCCAAATTCGTAGCGAATAACAGCAAGTTATCCAATTCTACAAATTGCCGTACAGTTCCGATACCAATCGAGTTCTCGCTATCTAGTCGTTTAATAAAACCATCTTTATACAGAGCGATTCCGGAACTTCCACCAACATACATCTCCGACGGTCCGATTTTGTAAAAGGCAGAAATCTTGTAACCTGGCACCCCATCATCATCATAAAATGTCACATTGTCGTTGGCGTCCAATGAAACCAGACCATCAGATGTTCCAAACCAGTTTAAACCATCTACATTATATTGTGCCGCCCACACAACAGGCGAGCTTACTTCAATCTGTTTAATACTACCCTCGGGCGATAGTTTTACAACTCCTTCGTCATATGACCCGAAGTAAAATGACCCTTCCTTTGTTTCGAAACCTGACAGAAACAAATCTGAGACACATCCATTTGACCGATCGTAACACTTAAATTGGTCACCAGGAAATCGAAACATTCCTTTTCCACTAGAACCAATCCATACATTACCTGATCGATCATTGTATATACATTCTACTCCATTTTTCTCTGGAAGACCTGACACTAGATTAATTTTTCCAAAAGTATTATCCTGTGAAATCTTGAACACATTCTTTTTAGAGTAAACCCAAAGAGCTCCCCTACTGTCTAGCTCACTACCGATGTAAAAACTGTTTTGAGCGTCTTTATTGATGAATTGTGTAATTCTTCCTGAGCTGACCTCCTTTCTGTAAATGCCATTCCCCCCTGAAATGAAGTAAATATCCTTCAAATCTGATTCTATACCATAAAAAGATCCTTCCAGTTCCTCTTCGTACACAAAATTCTTGAGGTCTTTTGTTTTCAATACACCGACCTCAGTTGCTAAATAAAGTTCATCATCGACAATACAAGCGCTCCTTATGGACTTTACCTTCCTTTCATCCTGACCTTCGACTACAGGTAGAAAAACGGGCTTCAATTTATCCTTAACAAGTTTGAATAATCCGCCCCCGCGTTCCGCGCAAACAAGAATTTCACCCTTGAACCGAACTATTTCCTTCACACTACGCGATTTCTCGCTTTGTGGAAGCTCAATATTCTTGAAAGAAGTTTTATCCCAATAAGAGATCCCTCCATCATGTCCAACCCACAACTTTCCTCCCTCAAAGAGTAAGGTTTGAATGCGGTTACTCAGCAAGCCATCCTTTGGAAAATAGGTGATAAAGTCTTGACCATTGAATTTAGCCAATCCACCAAGCGTTCCTACCCATAGGTAGCCGTTATCATCCTGACAGAAACTAGTGACTTGCGTTTGAGGCAAACCCTCTTCAGTACTATACGATTGAAAGGCATATTTCTGACTCATTCCGAAGAATGGCAGAACCAGAAGTAAACAAGAAAGAAGTTGCTTCATTAATGCTGTTTTAGCATTTTCACGAATTCCGTAACACGGTTTCGTGCGACTGGCACACGAATGTCACCTTTAAGCACTGCGAAGTGTCCGTCTTCATTCAGATATTCTTGTAAAATGTCCAAATTGATAATGTGCGATTTATGTACACGTGCAAAACGTGCTGGATCCAATAAGTTCTCGTATACCTTCAATGTTCTTGTGTCGAGGTATCGTGACCCATCGTTGAAGTAAATTGTTGTACAGTTTCCACTCGCTTCAAGGTGAGTGATCGTTTGATCTTCTACAATTTTTAACCCCTTCGTATGGCTAATCGCAATTCGATTTGATGGCTTCTTATTTTGAACACTTTTTGAGAGTTCCTTTAATGAATCAAAATACGTTGAAAAGTTTTCAGGTTCCTCTTTATAAGTCTGACTCGTTTCTTTTAATCGTTCAACGGCCAATTGCAATTCATCAATGTCAATCGGTTTCAATAAGTAGTATACCGCACTTGCATTGAAGGCTCGGATAGCGTAATCCTTAAACGCCGTTACGAAAACGACTAGGAAATTTTTCTTCTCAACTTCCTCTAGCAGTTCAAAACCTTCCGACCCTGATGGCATTCGAATATCCAAGAAAACTACGTCTGGTTCCGATGACTCAATGATCGCTTTTGCTTGATCTTTATTCGAAGCATCACCGATCACTTCAATATCTGGACAGTACTCTTCCAACATCATTGTGAGATTGCGTCTCGCAAACTCCTCATCATCAACTACTAACGCTCTTAATTTCATAATTCACTCAGGTTTTGATTAGAACTCAACACACCTAATATACAAATCTATATTACATAGGGAATTTCATAGTTCTCTGTTTGTTCCCTTTCAGAATCAGTTAACAGAAACGTAAGAACAGTTTACTAAATCCGAGCTACCGTTTAGGTTATTTTTTAAAATCGAGAGAAGTATTGCCGTACCTTAGAGTGTGATTAAACGCTAAAATTTACTTCTATGAAAACATATTTACACACTGTACGAGAATCTATTTGGATCTTTAACGATAACGGAAACTAGATTTCCGTTCTATATTTTAAAAAATTGCCTACCAACTTATTCAATCGTCGTTTTGCTTCAAAATGAGCCATGTGGCCAACTTCTTCGAGTTCGAAGTAATCAAGCTTGACACCCTCTAATAACTCCCTCATCTGACCCAATCCTACAATCGGGTCTTCTGCTCCCTGAATAACTGTAAAGTCTTCAGGATGCTCACGCACGAAATCTGAATGATCAGTTCTTTTGCTCATGGCGATGGAAGCACTTGCAATGGAAGTGGATGATATTTCTAAGGCCTCAGCAATCAAGCCTTTGACATCAGAATCATTCGCCTCGGGATCCATAAAAAGGTTCGGGATTACTTCGTAAATGAAGTGGGATTTATTCGATTGTACAATTTTAGCGACCCGCTCGCGATCTTTGACTTTTTCTGGAGAATCTGCCCAAAAATTGGAATTGAGTAACATAATTTTTTCCGATCGAGGATCCAACCGCTTCATTTCCAAACAGACATATCCTCCCATGGAATGACCGATTAAATGATAGGTTTCGATTTGAAGTTTATCTATTACTTTCATCGCGGCTTTCGCCATGTCTGAAATCGATTCGCACAGCAAGTTAGGATCAGTGGACTTTCCATGCCCTGGAAGGTCAATTTTGATTATTGGATAATTAACAGGAAACTGAACTTGATCCCACATGATCGATGATTCTAAAAAACCATGCAACAGCACCAAGGGAATTACCGTGGACGAATCAATGTTTTGTTTTGTATAACTCAGCATAACCAAAAAAGGAAGCCGAAGCTCCCTTAATCTATTATTGTTAATTCTTTACGAATTCATAATCGTTTCAATGTGATCTGCTTCAATCGGAATGTCACCCATTAGATTGAGTGGAGCTCCAGATTCCTGAACAACTAAATCATCTTCCAAACGAATTCCCAATCCTTCTTCTGGAATGTAAACTCCCGGCTCACACGTAAACACCATTCCAGCTTCAATTGGTTCGTTGTAATGACCGTAGTCGTGTGTATCCAAACCAATAAAGTGAGAAGTTCCGTGCATGAAGTACTTCTTGTATGCCGGCCATTTTGGATCCTGATTCTTGATATCCGTTGAATCTATCAATCCCAGTTTTACCAATTCCGCTTCCATGATCAAACCAACTTCTTTGTGGTATTCTGGGATCATGGTTCCAGGAACAAGCATTTTTTGTGCTTCATTTTTCACGTGCAACACGGAATCGTACACTGCTCTTTGACGATCAGTAAATCTTCCACTGACTGGAAACGATCGTGATAGGTCGGATGCGTAATTGGCATATTCAGCCCCCACATCCAATAAAATCACATCACCATCCTTACATTGCTGATTGTTCTCGATGTAATGAAGAACGCAGGCATTTGCACCTGATGCAACAATTGGTGTATATGCAAATCCTTGCGAGCGATTGCGCATAAATTCGTGAATCAATTCTGCTTCAATTTCATATTCCCAAACTCCGGGCTTGATGAAGCCTAATAATCGTTCAATTCCTTTCTTTGTGATATTACATGCGTGTTGCATCAACTCCAATTCGATAGGATGTTTCACCGCACGAATGGTATGCATGATGGGTGCGCTGCGTAACACTTGATGCGCGGGGTAATCTAGTTTTACTTTACTATTGAATCGATCACCGCGCGTCTCAACCACAGTACTCGCGCGCAAATGTTCATTTGTATTGAGGTAGATTGAATCTACTTCCACCATCATTTGTTTAAAAATCTCATCGAATTGTTGCAGCCAATACACCGTTTTGATTCCAGAAACTTCCAAAGCCGCTTCTTTCGTCAATTTCTCACCTTCCCACACTGCAATGTGCTCATTTGTTTCTTTCAAAAACAACACTTCTCGGTGCGCTGCATTCTTCGAATTTGGAGAGATCACCAAAATACTTTCTTCTTGATCGACCCCTGAAAGATGAAAAATATCTCTGTGTTGCTGAAAAGGTATTGTACTGTCAGCACTAATGGGGTAAATATCATTCGAGTTAAATACGGCGAGCGCATTTTTATTCATTCGACTTACAAAGTTCGCGCGATTGGCAACGAAGAGTTCCTTCTTAATTCGATCGTATTTCATGTGTTTAATTTATTTCTGTGTACGACAATGCTGAAAACTTTCTGCATCCATATTACCGCCTCACTCACGTTAGTAGATATTTAATCGTCTCATCGTGTGATGTTCTAATTAATAACTATCATACTCGTTTTATGTCCATTTCTTTAAAGCCTGAAAGTACGTTTTTCTAAAGAATTTGCTGTTAAAATGAAAAAAATTTGATGCCTTTTTGTTGATCGTAAATTGTTTACGTTCTACTATCCCATCTTTGAATCAACAAAAACGAAATGATATGAATAAGGCACAAAACAATATCGCAATTTCTTCAGTAGTATTCACCTCCAATGACCCAGAGGTATTGGTAAAAGGAAGCGTTTCTCGTGGAAAATTATCTTTTGAAACGGAATTACTGATTACACAAACACAGTTGAACATGGTGTTAAATCAACTGAGGAAACAAAATACATCTTTCAGAGTGGATAGCTACTTACAATCTGAGCAGGTCAGTCAAAATGAACAGCTGTATTTCGCTGATTTTGGAACTGTTCAGAATACGACCATTGACATGCGCCCTATTATCAAAGAGAATCAAATTACTCAGATTAGAGCATAAACAGGACACAAAGTGCACTACATAAACTTTGCTCGACTCTAACATCTTCTCAGAAATTGGTCGAAGGAAGATGAATTTAGGCAGTCTTTTCGAGTCATATCGGACTATGATGAAGTAAAGATAACGACAAGACGATGACTTAAAAGGGGTAGCAGAATACACGTTTCACTGGAAAAGGGCACTTTTATCCCTCAAACTCATCAGAATATCCCGATATTCTTTCTTCTTTAAGCTCAAAACTGCGCATTTTCAAGCGATCTGAGTGCATTTTAGAATCGAACTCAGGTTAATACGCAACCTTTAGTAGAAATTTTCGTAATTTAGTAGACAGCGTCTAATTTTCGCCAGTCAAATTTGTAAATACAAGACCGACTAAACTACAATTATTATGAATAAAAAAGGTTTTATAGCACTTATCGGATTAGGATTCATTCTGGCATCATGTATCAAGCACGAAGTTATTCCACCACCTACTCCAACCGCTGATTTGCCAGCGTATTTTGAAGGTACAATCAACAATACATATACTGAATACACAACAAACGTTCTTGGATACGAGAACACTTCATATAAAGTAAAGGTGATCCAGCCGCCAGGAGGAAACTCAACGGCTGTATATTACTCTGAGATGCAATCTGCTTCTCAATTACAATCTATTGCCATAGGCCTTGGAAGCATTAACTTTGATTCTGGAGTTGCTAGCGACCCTCCACTAGCCACATTTGAACCATTTTTCCCTGCGAATGATGCTCCAAATTATTCGAACGCCGGTGCGACAGGTTTTGAAGTAGTCTTTACAGACGCTACAAATCGTGAGTGGAAAAGTAGTGAGTTTAGTAATTATGCTGGAGCAACGGCAAACTTTACTGGAATTCAACTAGAATCAGATGCAACGGGAGATTATTCTAAGTTCATTTGTACATTCGACTGCTATATGTACAGCTTGAATCCAGATAGCTTGGCTCTTGTGCCGGCTGTGGCACACGTCGATTCATTGTTAATAGAGGATGCCTCATACACAGGATGGTTCCAGCGATAGAAAACGGCTCTTTTGGTCCATCAACGGACGAGCGCATTTAACATGCAACAAAGTCTCAAAATAGGAATAATCGGTGATTACAACTTCACGTTTAATTCCCATCACGCGACCAACTTAGCAATCGATCATGCCTCGAACTTTCTTGATGTAGAAATCAGTTATTATTGGATTAAATTAAACGAAGTGCTTGAGTTTAAGGCTCAACAATTCAATCAATACGATGGATTCTGGATTGCTCCTGGGCCCATTCGAAACGAATTTTTCTTACACGGTATTCTGCGCGAAATTATTAGTCGACCGATTCCAGTACTGATCACTGGAGAAGGATATCGCACGTTCATCGACGCATTGGTGAATACTTACCAACTCAATCAATCCAATGAAAAGTTGGTTTCCGATAATTTGGTAGAAGGACAGCAGTTTGAGAAGATCATGATTGCTCCTCATTCGAAATCGTTCATCACCTTGTATGAAAATCATTCGAAATTGGAATTGACTTCTAGTCGTTATTCTTTGTATCCGAAATTGATTCAGGCATTGGAAGATGACGTTCTGGACATTGAGGCGTATAATCAGTTTGAAGACCCTGAAGTAATCAGTTTAAAGAACCACTCATTCTTTGTTGCATGTAGTTTCTGTCCTCAGATATCATCAACTCGAGAATTACCGCATCCGATGATTTACACGTTTATGAAAGCCTGCCTTGCTTTGGCTGAGGGAAGTTTGAGTAAACAAGCGTGATCATAATTACTCCTCTGCACTATTCCTTTATCTTCACTTCCTTCCAAAATCAGCGGGAATTTCACCCCACACCTTAGTTTCCCACTTCCAAATAGGGTTTTTGAATGTGTTTGTCGCTAACCAGTGTTCAGCACGAGTAATTAACTGGTGCACCTCAACTCCAGGTCTTGCTTTCGTTCTGCATTTCCCAGCTTTCACCCACCCCATGGCAATCCGTGAATCCGAGTAAATGGGCATCGTTTTGAATTTCGGGTCTTTGTCTTTTTGAAACAATGCCAGCGCGTGAACCAAAGCTAAAAACTCACCAATGTTATTCGTTCCTCCTCTAAATGGTCCCATTCTGAAAACAGGACTTCCAGAGTCAAAAGTCCATACACCCTGGTATTCCATGATTCCCGTCATCTCATTACAAGCAGCGTCCACAGCCAAGCTCATTTCTACAGGATCACCAATTTTCTCAATTTCGGATTCACTGAGATCCTGCGTTTTACGAAAATCTTTACCGATGTACTTTTCATGACCTTCAGACAATGCTTTTTCCGCCAAAACTTTACTCCCGAAGGTTTTAAATTGATTCCTCGGAACGCCCTTTAGTTTCTTCTGTGCAGTATCCCAATCCGTATAGATTCCTGAATTGTCACCATCCCAAATTACATAGTACTTCGGCTTTTTCTTTTTAGGTTTCGAAACAACCGAACCTGGGTCCTTGAATGCTAATTCCGCAGCTTGACGACTAGGAAACGATTTATACTTGGCACCTGCGTATCCCTGAATGAGCGTTTTTACTTGTTCCCAAGATTCGAACACACCAGTGCGTTTTCCTTCCCAAACCACATAATACTTCTTCTTAGCCATTCTTAGACTTTTTACGAAGATAGTGTTTAACCCGAATTCGGCTTTGAATTTTGTACAAGTTTACAACTCGCTAAACAGCAGTTAAAACCGCTTAAACAAAAATGGAAACTTTTAACGGGTAAATAGTTTCCATAATTACTTTAATCTATATATTTGCATCATGGATCAGAAAAAAATGGAATTATTGGAGCGCTCCAGTACCGTATTTATGAAGTATGGGCTGAAAAGTGTGACGATGGATGACCTGTGCCGAGAAATTGGTGTTTCGAAGAAAACGATCTACAAGTACTTCAACGATAAAAATGACTTGATCCTAACCATCATTCAGTTCAAAATTAACATGGACAAAGAGCTATGTAATGTTTGTACGAATAGCGCCACTAACGCAATTGAAGAACTTGTAAACATCAGTCGATTTGTCATTGAACAGATTGGAAGCGTTAACCCTTCCGTTTTCTTTGACTTGAAAAAACACTATCCGGAGGCATGGAAATGCATGAACGACCACAAATGGGAATTCGTTCTAAACAACATTCGCGATAACGTCATTCGTGGGAAAGAGGAAAACCTTTACCGTGAAAACCTCAATCCTGAAATCATTTCACGCTACTACGTGTCTAGCATGGATGCTATGATGGACGGGGAAGTATATCCTTATCCCGAATTTAAAACAGACCAGATTTTAATGGAAATTTTACGTTTCCACATTCGTGGTTTAGCTAATGACAATGGAATCAAATATTTAAAAGAACACTTTAATCGTGAGATCAATGAATAAGTCGTTTATAATTAGCGCTTTTGTGATGCTGGTATCAAGTGGATGGGCTCAGAACTCATTTACTCTGATCGATGCAAAACTCTATGCCTTAGACAACAACCTTTCAGTACAGAATGCTGAAAATGACAATGAATCCGCTCATCAGCGCTATGTCGAAATTAGAGGAATGGGATTGCCACAAATCGAATTTAATGGGACCTTCAACCACTTTATCAACGTACCTGTTCAAGTAGTTGGGGCATCTTTTTTGAATCCGAATGCACCAGCAGGAGAAACCATCTCTTTTGAGGCTGGAACAAAGTACTCTACGTCTGGATCACTTCAGGCAAGTCAGCTACTATTTAATGGTTCGTACATTATCGGATTAAAAGCCGCCGATTATTTAACGAAATTTCAAGCTACAGCTTCGAACATCACCAAAGAAGATGTACTGTTCAACGTTATTCAGGCATATCAATTAGCGTCCGTTGCAAAGGAAAACATTGCTTTTGTTGATTCAATGGTACTGATCACTCAGCAATTAATTGACAAGCAAGAAAATTACCTCGAATTAGGATTAATGAAGCAGGAGGATTTTGACCAATTGAACTACTCACTCCTTACTGCCCAAAACTCTCAATTAGCGGCTCAACTTCAGTACAAAAATGCTATTAGCGTGCTTAAATACGCCATGGGATATCCGATGGAGCAAGATTTAGAGATCACTGATAATCCAGACCAACTGATCGCACAGCCAACATTGAGCACAGGCTCCGTTCAGAACAACCTGACGTACGGTCTTTTGGAAAAACAAGTAACTCTTTCTGAACTGAACGTCAAGAATAATCAGTTTAAAAGTTTACCGACACTTTCTGCATTTTTCCAGCAATCATATAACGCGTTTAGAAATGATTTCAATTTCTTCGCAGATGAAAAATGGTTTCCACAAACGGTTTGGGGACTTCAATTGAATGTTCCAATCTTCTCTGGTCTTTCAAGAAGAGCCGTTACTGCTCAATCGCGCATTACCTTAATGAACGATCAAAATAAGCTAGCACAAATGGAGCAAA
>JBGCDF010000349.1:0-3271 GCA_045105095.1 Crocinitomicaceae bacterium
AGTATGAAAGAACCTATTGAGGATTTATTCAAGGAGAGTTTAAAAGGGCACGAAATGCCGTACAATCCTGAAGCTTGGAAAGCGATGAGCGCACGGTTAGATGCCGTGAGTCCTGTTGTTCAGCCTACCTCCTATTTAAAATATTACCTCGGTGCCGCTGGAGTCGGTGCTGTTGCCATTGCTACATACTTCATTTTCGCAGGTGGAAGTACCTCTGAAAACACGAAGGAGCCGATTGCAAAGCAAGAAACAACATCAGAACAAACAACTACTGGAACAACGAAAGCTTCTACTACGAAGCGTGATGACCAATCAAGCGACACTTCTACAAACTCAAGTTCAGAAGAGACTACAACCTCATCTGATGAAGGAGTAAAAGGTTCTAGCGTTGATGATGGAAATACGCAAAGTAAGGTTGTAACGCCCCATTCATCAGGTCCTGTGGCAGGAAACGAAGGAAAAGTAGATGGAACGACTTCGCCTAAGGATTCAGACAATTCTACCGTGAATGTTGGAACCACAACAGGTACAACACCGATTACAACACACGCTTCAACTACAACGAAGCAATTCACGCTGCCTGCTGTGGCAGATCTTTGTCTCAATGAAGAAACAACAATCACCAATCCGAATAGTGCAGAAATGTATATTCTGGATGCGATAAATACGGTTGTCGAAACTATTCCTGCCAATAAAGCGGTTGTTTTTGCACCAAAAACGGTCGGAAATTACTCCTTAGGATATACCAACGACGGAACATTAAAAACAGCGTCGAACTTCGTTGTAAATCGTATTCCAGATGCTTCCTTTACAATGGATTTGGCGAATAAGTACAATAAAGGATTGCCTGTTACCCATGTTGAAGCAATTAATGGTGAAGGAACATATACTTGGTCTGCTCAACGTCAAACTGCAAATGGAGTTGAAACTGATTTACATTTCTACACGAAAGGAGAAAAGACGATCACCTTAACCGTGGATAATGGACAATGTTCATCATCCGTAGAAAAAACGATTTACGTTGAAGATGACTACAATCTGATTGCTGTGAACGCCTTCACTCCAACGAGTAGCGATCTCCGTAACCAAACGTTCATGCCGTTTGCCTTAACGCAACGAACTGATGCTAATTTTGTATTGACAATTATCGACAGCCGTGATGGTGGAGTTGTTTATCAAACATCGGATGCCTCCTTACCATGGGACGGAACGGATATGCGTTCAGGACGAAGAAGCGAAACACCTCAAGTATACGCTTGGAAAGTGGTGATGTTAAATCCCGCTGCGAATGAACCAACAGAATACAGAGGTACGATTACAATGAATTAAGAAACATCGACTACTACTAGAATAACAAATTAGGCCTTCATCGTTGGATGAAGGTCTAGTTAACTCATTCATCACTGAAACAATCGCTACGAATACCCGTAGCTGATGACCATATATACACTCCCATTTTTCATTCGCAATGAATCCGTGAGCTGACACTTACTGGATGGTACTGTCTTGTTAGAAACAGAATAACCTGTTTAACAAACTCGAACAGACAAAGGTTGTGAACAATGAAATACGATTTTTTTATCCCCGACACCTGTGTAAGGAAGCCGAAAAATGCACATTATCAGTCGTTTAGTTTAGAGTAAGCAACCTAACCCAATAACTGTAAGCATGCGTAAAAAAAATCCCCCTTTTTACTGAGGAAATACCACTGAACTAGCAGGCGATTGTAGAGTTGTCTGTTCATTCTCAGCTTTTAACCTTTCTCACAATGAGAAAAACGATTATCTAACTTTCTAACAACTACACAATGAAAAGACCTAATATCCTTTCGAGCATCTTCATGTTCCTATTTTTTGCATCCTTGTCATTTGGTCAACAATTGAAACCCTTGGCATACGAAGTTCAGAAAGAGCATCAGCAAAAAACACCCTTTTTATCAATAGATGACCTATTGAGCGTTCAGCAGAACTCCGCACTGAAAACCTCGGTTGAAAAAGAAGTTCGCGATGCTCAACTGTTCAACTATAACACAACCTTGGCGTCAGAAATCATCAATAACAGGTATCAAGCTCTTACTTTCGACATTGAATTAGACAATGAATTAAAAACGATCGAAGTCGTATTGGTGAAACAATCATTTCATGATTACGTTGTCAGTTCATCGAGCGGAACCACTCCGGAAATGAGTGCTAATCGTGGAATCCATTATCGAGGAATTGTACTGGGAGATGAAAATTCAAGTCTTGTCGCTCTCAGTATTTTCAAGAACGAGTTGATTGGCGTAATCTCAACGAATGACAAAGGTGATTACAACATCGGAAAATTGAACAATCACGCGGAGCATGTGCTGTACAACGAAGAAAAACTAGAGTCAAATCCAACATTCGAGTGCCTTTCAGACCTAAACACTATAGAGACACCAACCATAACTAGTGGGAATTTCACCAAAAGCAATAACCCTGAGGACTATTGTATTAATGTCTATTTCGAAGTTGATAACGAAATCTTCATAAGTGAAGGAAGTAGTATTCCAAATACCGAAGCATTCGTGACCGGGTTATTCAATCAAACTGCTGCTATCTATCAAAACGAATCCATTACAGTACAAATCTCAGAAATCTTTGTTTGGGATACTCCTGATAGCTACGATAATACGGATGTTGTAAACGCATTAATCCAATTTACGAACGATAACCCAACATTTAATGGAGATTTAGCTCAATTATTAGAGTTTGGAACTCATGGAGGAAGCGGAATTGCCTTCAACATTGGAGGCTTATGTGGAAATCCAACAGCTCTTCCCTACGCAGCCACAAGTCTCATTCCTGACTTTGAAATCGTACCGCTTTACTCAAGACAAGTCAAGGTGTTAACGCATGAAATGGGACATAACCTCAACTCGCGGCATACGCATGCCTGTGTGTGGAATGGAAATAATACAACGTACGATGATTATGGGAATTATTTCAACAATGGTGTTTTCGATCCAAATTCAGAAGGAGCGACATGCGTAGATCAAGCGAATCCAAAATTGAATGAAGTTCCCACCATCATGAGTTATTTCGATAGCCGAGAATTTGGAACCTTCCCAATGAGCAATGGTTTTGGAGACCAACCGGGAGATGTAGTTCGCGCAAAGGTCCTCAGTTCAAACTGTCTAAGTTTGTGCATTCCACCAAATTGTAATACAGTCATATCCTCGTTCCCGTATAACGAATCGTTTGAAACGGATTTGGGAGATTGGGAACAATCAACAGGTGATGATTTCGAC
>JBGCDF010000350.1:0-4815 GCA_045105095.1 Crocinitomicaceae bacterium
TGTACCTTCCCAGTTAATACCGCAAGACAGTGGAACGTTTACATTTAGGTAGAGATTATCGTTGCTCCATAAAGTTCCAGTAACGCTTATTACGTTGTCGTATGCTGCTGGATAAATGTAGGCGTTCGAATTTCCTGTATAGTTAGGAGAACACAAAGCATTTTGGCTATTCAATTGACAAATAGGTCCTGAACCATAATCAAAGAATTTCCCCGAAAGGCCTAACTCTCCATTTCCTGCAGCGGCAACAATGATGACACCTTTTTCCGCTAATCGATCAATAAACAACTGATAAACAGGACTAAAAGTACACCCGGAAGTGGCACTAATGTTAATTACACGTGCTCCTCTTTCGACAAAATCCTGAACGGGTATTGCCCATGCAGAAGTGTATGGAGCGTAGTACAATTTAGCATATCCTGCAATTCCCGCACCTGTTTGCCCTGGACTTCCCAGCCCGTTATTGGGTGCTCCTGCAATAATTTGGGAAACACTGGCTCCGTGTGTACTCGATGTTGGTGTTCCAATGCTTCCAGGTCGTGTATATTCTAATTGACATTCAATATCTTGTGTTGCAGCAGTGCCTATTGGTAGTGGCGTATCGAGCACACCAATTTTCACTGAAGGAGATCCTTCTGTTATCATCCAGGCGCCAGGAACATTGGCGTTTATAAAAGGAAGAAAGGGTGTGTAATCCGATGGAACAGCAAGCTCTACCAGTCCTTCCAATACTTCAATATTCGGGAAGTAGTTTAGATTTAATAAATCGGTGTAAAGCCCAATACTGTCAGCCTCCACGACAAAGTAATCCTTTAATCCTGGTTCCTCTGGGAACATGGGAAATTCTTTAGTAAAGACGGTTATCGTGTAATTATTAAATAGTTGCTGAAGGTTCGGATCTGCAAATTGAAGACTCAAATCACCAGCAGGGTTTTCGTTGATTTCTGGTATGTCACCGGGATTAGTAATTTCTACGCGGAACGTACTTTGAGCATAGGTGTTCAACTGGCAAAGCATGAGCAAAACCAGTATCAGGCGAAAAGGTTTTTTCAATAAATCGTGTGTTTTCATAGGGAGTTTGGTAAGAATGTTAGATTGTCGGCAATACTGCCCATCAAGGCAATTTACTGAAACAACGATTCTCGTTCAAACCTATGAAAACACCGTTTTTCAGTCAGACAAGAAATCAATACAATTGGATAAGTTGAGTTATCAATTGGGATAAGAAGATGAGAGAAGTGGTAGATGAGCATTGAGCAAGCCGATGCGAGAGAGCATCAAGAGAAGGAAAGGTAGTTCCTGAATTACGAAGTGCGGAATCCACAACCTCTGTCTTCGACTTCGCTCAGACATCCTGTTGCGAATAAATAACCGTGTGCCCTGAGCGGAGCCGAAGGGCACAAAAAAAAGGCGCCGACCTAAGTCAAACGCCCTCTTCCTTTTTCAGCATCTTACTATTGAACGTACACCGTTTCTTTTGATGTAACTTCTTGTTCAACTTTAATAATTCCTTGTCCTGTCAAACCATCTTTCTGAACATCAATGTTCAATACAGCAACTCCAGCTTGACCGAGTTGATAAACGTCGTTGAAGTTAAAGGTTGCAACTCCCTCAATATTCGTCTCAGTTGTATCGTACAAATTTACGTTCGAAGGTTGATTTGTTGTGGATTGTCCGTAAATGACAACTCGCGCTCCAGCAACCGCTTGGTTAGAAGCATCACGAACTGTGATTTGGGCAATAGTATCTTCTTTTTTTCTACACCCGATTAAAACGGACATGCTCAAAAGAGCAATTACGCTAAGGGCAAAAAATCTATTCATTTTCATATCAATGTGTGTTTCTTAGTTAGGGAGGTAAACAGTTTCTACCGCTGTCGTATGAGCACGGCTGCGAATTTGCTCGCTGTTATTTACTTTAGTTCCTTGCTTCGCAATAATGTCGAAGTAACCAACTGTATTGTTTTCGCCTGCTGCTTCATAATACGCGAACATATCGAACGTGGCAAATCCTGATGAATTTGTCAAAGCCGAATCAACAAATACGTTTGTTGGAGGGTTCGAGTTCACATCTCCGATGATTATAACCTGGGCTCCATCAACAAGTTCATTACTCGCTGATCGAACAAATATCTTAATAACTGACGGCTCCTTGTTTTTACACGATTGAATAAATCCAAACGATAAACAAACAAAGACTAATAATCCTAATTTTCGTGTCATATTTACTGTCAATAATGTACTGTAGTCTCCAAATATACGCTAAAAAAGAGATTCAGTAAAAAACTTTATCTGTGAATTACTTAACTTCGTACGCAATTAGAAGAGTTATGTTACATAAACAATCAAAGTAGCCAAAAAGTTACACCTTTGTGCAAGTTTATGTACTCAGAAGTAAGAAATGAACGAGAAGATTAAAGAAATAGAAGCGGAAATAGAAGCATTCAAGATTTCATCGAAAGAAAATCTGGAGCAATTCCGCATTAAGTTTTTAGGGTCAAAAGGAGTGGTAAAAGGTCTTTTTGGAGAACTAAAAACAGTTGCCAATGAGCAAAGACGCGAGATGGGTCAGTTGATGAACGCTTTGCGCAATACCGCTCAGGAGCACTTTGACAAGGCAAAGGATACACTGGAGTCTCAGGTAGATGAAGAATCGAAATTGGATGTTTCTCGACCTGGAGATCAAATTACTGTGGGTGCACGTCATCCACTTTCCATTGTCAGAAGTGAAATCATTGAGATTTTCAGTCGAATTGGTTTCATGGTGTCAGAAGGCCCAGAAATTGAAGATGATTGGCACAACTTCTCAGCATTAAATTTCCCGCCAGAGCATCCAGCAAGAGATATGCAGGATACGTTCTTCATCGAAAAAGGGGAGGAGGAAATCGCGTTGAGAACGCATACTTCTTCTGTTCAGGTGCGTGTCATGGAGAATGAACAACCGCCAATTCGTACGATTTCTCCGGGAAGGGTTTACAGAAACGAAGCGATTTCTGCTCGTGCTCACTGTTTCTTCCATCAGGTAGAAGGATTGTACATCGATAAAGATGTTTCATTTGCTGATTTGAAGCAAACCTTGATGTATTTCGCGAAGGAAATGTTTGGAGAAAAAGCACAAATTCGCTTGCGTCCATCGTATTTCCCATTTACAGAGCCAAGCGCCGAAGTAGACGTTTCATGTACGATTTGTAATGGAAAAGGATGTAATGTTTGTAAGTATACCGGCTGGTTGGAGATCTTAGGGTGTGGAATGGTTGATCCGAATGTGTTGGAATCAAGTAACATTGATAGCAAAACGTACTCTGGATTTGCCTTCGGAATGGGAGTGGAACGCATCGCTCAATTGAAATATAGAGTAAATGATTTACGTTTATATTCTGAGAATGATGTGCGCTTCCTGAAGCAATTTACACCTGAAATGTAGAACAATGGGATGGTTTTCAAAAAACAAGGAAGAAAAAAAACAAGAAGGATTGCCGTGGGAACGGCTAACATCTGTTAATCAATTAAAAGAAGTTGTTGCGAGTTCGGCAGAAAAGCCGGTGTTGTTATTTAAACACAGCACGCGGTGCAGTATTTCGTCAATGGCGCTCAATGGCTTTATCCGCAGTTGGGAAGGAACGCCTGAAGAAATTGATATTTACTACCTAGATCTCATTAGTTACAGGGATGTTTCGAATGCAACAGCACTGGAAACGGGAGTTATTCATCAGTCACCACAAGTGATTGTTTTGAAAAACAACGAGGTGGTTTATACAGCCACTCACTCATCAATTGATGCGCGCGCGGCGCTAAATTCAATCAAAAAGTAAATGAAGAAAACCATTATCATCGGTCTGATTGTTCTTGTTGCAGGAGCATTTATCTATTCAATTTTTTTCAGAGAAGAACCCTTCGAAGGAGAGTATGCAAAATTCAATTTTGTTCAAGATAATCTTGCGATGCACATTGGAGAAACCATTGATCTCAAGATAGATGTACTCTACGATGATGTCAATGAACTTGAATTGATTCTAAATGATAAGGTATTAAAGTCATGGAAGTCTCCAAAGAAACAAGTGACGTACGCGTTTACAGGAACGGATGATTTAATGGGTACGCACAAGCTCATCGTTCGAGCGGTAACGGAAGAAAATGAACGGTCAGACGAACGCATGTTCCAGATTCTTTCTGATATCACGCCTGAAGTAGCAAAAGCGGAAATCGTCACCAGCTTTGATCACGATCCAATGAACTACACGCAAGGGCTGGAGTTCTACAAAGGAAAATTATACGAAGGAACCGGGGATCCAGGTCAGCAAGGGAAAACGATGATCGGTGAAATCGACATGTCTACAGGAAAATTCATAGAAGGAAAGCGCATAGGCCTAGACGCTACGTATTTCGGAGAAGGAATTACCATTTTGAACGACACCTTGTATCAACTTACTTGGCAAAAAGGAAAGTGTTTTTTGTATGATGTGAACAACGTAGGCGGAGGAATCCTTGATACATTCGACTACGAAGGTGAAGGTTGGGGACTGAGTAACGACGGAAGTTCTCTTATCATGTCTGACGGCACTGAGCGCATTACGTTTAGAAACCCAAAAGACTTTTCTATTGAGCGCGTAATCGAGGTGTACAATAACCTCGGTCCGATTCCAAGAATCAATGAATTGGAATACATCAATGGTTTAATCTACGCGAACATTTACCAATCAGATTTCATCGTTGTCATTGACCCAAAAACGGGGAAAGTGCTTCAACAAATCAGTGCGACGCAATTGGCGAAAATATCCAGAGGAGACGGAGATGTCTTGAACGGAATCGCTTACAA
>JBGCDF010000351.1:0-4198 GCA_045105095.1 Crocinitomicaceae bacterium
GAATTACGCACCATCATTAATACAATTGAATGAGTGTCTTGCGGTAAATCCAAAAAACATCCCAGCACATGCGGTAAAATGTTTGTGTTTGCTGAAAATGGGGAGGTTCGATGAAGTGATTCACTACTATGACGATCCAACGATTCAGATGGTCGAAGGAGATAAAATAGGAGTAATTGGACTGGGATACGTGTTGAAAGGGGATGCTGAAAATGCTGAGCAGTACATGGAGATGTTGCAAGAACAGGCCAAGTCACCAGATGGTTTTACCGCAGATTCCTTTGTTTTTATGATGCACGTCGCCATGGGAAATACAGAGTTGGCGTTTGACTGGATCGGCGCTGGAATCAAAACGAAAGCGGCCTTGCTGCTGTTGCGCTATGCAGATCCTATCATTGACTCGTTGAAATCCGATCCGCGTTACGACACGTTTTACAGGATCTTATTTCCTGTTAATGAAGCGATTCAAAAACCCAAAAAGAAAGAGTTGCTAGACAGTGAATCTGCAGAACAATTCAAGACAAAATTGCTGGAACTGGTAGATAATGACCAACCATACTTAGACTCGACTTTAACTCTTCGTTCACTCGCAGGACAAGTAGGAATGCATCCAAATCAGCTGTCATGGTTGTTGAATGAATCAGTAGGAAAGAGCTTCAATGAATTCATCAACTCCTATCGCGTCGAAGCGTTTAAACAGCTAGCGAGAAAACCGAAAAGTTTAAACCTGACTTTACTCGGAATGGCCTACGACTGCGGGTTCAATTCGAAAACAGTATTCCACACCTATTTCAAAAAAGAAACAGGCTTGACTCCCAGTCAGTTTGTTAAAGAGCTGTCATAAAGGACAAAACCTCTTTTTGCTCATCCAATTTTCACATAATTTGTTCGGATTTACATTTTGGAACTCCTTCTCTGTGATTCAGAACCTCTGAGCAAGGCAGCCACCCTACTTTTGTTTCAGCAACGAGCAATAAATGCTCATAACAAAAATAGAGAATCATGAGAGCAGCAGTATGTACAAAGTATGGAAGTCCAGAAAATGTGAAAGTGGTAGATCTGGCAAAACCATCACCGAAGAAGAATGAAATATTGGTCAAAATTGAGGCGACAACAGTTGCTTCTGGAGATGCACGTATACGAAGGGCGGATCCAGCTATTATTCGATTGATTTTTGGATTCAGAAAACCTCGAAAGAGTGTATTGGGAGTTGTCGTTGCTGGAAAAGTCGAGCAAGTTGGTGCGGATGTGACGAAATTCAAGGTAGAAGATCGTGTTTTTGGAACAACCGGGATGTCATTTGGTGCTCATGCAGAATATACATGCATTAAGGAGTCAGGAACACTATCGATCATGCCAGAAAAGATGGAATTCACAGAAGCGGCATCCATTCCGTTCGGAGGCACAGCCGCAATTCATTTTTTGAGAAAAGGAAAGGTTCAAAAAGGAAGCAAAGTCCTGATTTACGGTGCTTCTGGAGCTATTGGAACGCTTGCAATTCAGTTGGCAAAAGAACTGGGCGCAGAGGTGACAGGAGTTTGCAGTGGTAAGAATGTTCGGATGGTGAAGAATCTGGGGGCTGATTACGTAATTGATTACAAAAAAGATAATTTCTCGAAGAACGGCATAAAGTACGATGTCATTTTTGATACCGTTGGTAAGAGTTCTTTTTCGGATGGGTTCAACTCATTGACGAAGGAAGGGAAACTGCTTCTGGCGAGTGCTAATGTTGGACAAATGATCTGGGGAGGATTCAGATCATTATTCGGGAAAAGAAAAGTAATCACAGGTGTCATCAAAGAAACAGTAGAAGACATGCGCTACTTCAAGAAGCTGATCGAACAAGGTAAACTTGTACCAACGATTGATTCCACCTATTCCTTATCACAAATTGCAGAAGCGCACGCGCGTGTGGATAGTGGTCACAAGAAAGGGAATGTAATTCTCACAATGAATGAATCGAAGTAAAACGAAAACAATGAAAAAGAACATGAATATCGGAAGAAAAGCAGGGTTGTTGTATTTATTGTTGACGCCCCTCGGAGTTCTCGGAATTTTGTTTGTGCCGTCCTATTTTGTGGTAGCAGAGGATATCAACGCAACAATGGAGAATATTGCGGGCGAGGAACTCTTATTTCGCGTGAGTATTTTGAGTTCACTAGCCACTCAAATTGTACAGATTTTTGTGGTGCTAGCTTTGTACCAATTGTTCAAACATATCAATAAACGAATGGCTGCTTTTATGGTGATTTCCATTCTGATTGCTGTCCCGATTGCGATGCTTAATGAATTAAATTACTTCGCAGTCCTAGAATCACTTGGAGATGGTGAGCGGGTATCCATGTTTTTATCCTTGCATGAATATGGTGTGTTTATCGCTCAGATCTTTTGGGGCATTTGGCTATTCCCAATGGGATATTTGGCGTACAAATCTGGATTCATCCCGAAAGTAATTGGTGTTTTGTTGATGATCGCTTGCTTTGGCTATTTGATTGATTCGATCTGTGTGCTGTTGAACGTGAATATTGGAATAGTATTTAGTGATTTCACCTTCCTTGGAGAGATCGCGATTATTCTGTGGCTTTTGGTGAAGGGAGGCGAAGGAAAACCTGTTATCGCGTAGTGGGAATTGACCCAGCCGAATGGATGTTTGGAAGTATAGAATCATCGTAGGTCTATCTGGAAGATTCGGACTTTCCCTCCCCCTTTTATTCCACGTAATTGAGTATATTAGGGAACCATCAATATTCACTGACGGTCTTTCTGTATCAAGAAAGATCACGCTAAAAAACGTTATAGATCTATGTCTTCTATAAACACCGAAACCACTAAAAACTACTTGTCCAATTACAGCAAAGAGAGTGTCGATAACCGACGTTTTTACAATGTAGGCGCTGGTAATTTTTACCATCCATGCTGGACCAATCTGGATTACGGAAATGATTGGTATTTGAAGTACAAAGAACGGATTGATCAGGCTCTGCAATATGACCTTCTCTCTATGGAACCTCTTCCTTTGGAGACTGACAAAGCAGAAGTGTTCTACACCAGCCACACGATCGAGCATATACCTAATGAAGCTGTGGTTCAACTCTTTACGGAGATGCATAGGTGTTTAAAAAAAGGAGGGATTGTGCGAATAACCGCGCCCGACATAGATTTAGTGCACCGAGCTTGGCAAGAAGAAGACCTTGATTTCTTCTATTGGATTGAGATGAACAGTCAGGAAGAAGTCTGGAAAAGAAGAAAACTCAATGGACCGATGAATAAAGCTTCATTGGAGCAAATCTTTCTCCATTTGGTCGCTTCCAGCCGTTCTCAATTGCACATTGATGGAACAGAAGAACGTATGAATGATGAGGAATTTATCCGACTATTTAAGGAATTACCCTATGCGGAAGCATTAGACGCGATCGTGAAAGATTGTCCGATTGAGATTCAACGGAAATATCCAGGAAACCACATGAACTGGTGGAATCATAAAAAAGTGATGGATTTATTGAGTTCAGTTGGATTTAGTAAGGTGTACAGATCAGGCTATGGACAAAGTCATTCTCCTGCCATGCGCGACACCGACCTATTTGACAACACACATCCCAAGATATCTTTTTACGTAGAAGCTCAGAAGTAATGAAGGATTCAACTCAACTGCGCTACAAGGCCATCATATTTGATTTTGATTACACTTTAGCTGATTCTTCCGAGGGCATCGTGCGATGTACGCAATATGCTTTTCAAAAAATGGGGCTTCCGTCGGCTGATCCTGATGAAATACGAAACACCATCGGCTTGCCTTTACGAAAGATGTATCAAACCTTAACAGGTCGAGATGTCGAAGACGAGGCCAACCTGTTTGCCGATGGTTTTAAAGAGCATTCTGAAACCGCCATGGCTCCTAACACTTTTTTATTCCCTTCAACTGCGGAAGTTATTCGTCGCCTAAATAACAGAGGGTTTACACTAGGGATTTTCTCCACGAAATACCGACGACGGATGGAAACCATTTTGACTCGTGAGGAATTATTGGAGCCATTCGAAATCGTAGTCGGATCAGAAGATGTTCAGGCCACCAAACCAGCGCCTGAAGGATTGATCAAGATAATGAAGGAGTTACAGATTTCTGCTCAGGATATATTGTTCGTCGGAGATAGCGTTACTGATGCAAAAACGGCTCAGGCCGCTCAGGTCGACTTCGTAG
>JBGCDF010000352.1:0-18725 GCA_045105095.1 Crocinitomicaceae bacterium
CAGCACCACCGAACCCTTCGATGCTTTTCAGGGTAGAAGCTATGATCCTGAAAAGATGGATGCATCTGATACACTTCGTGTGATCATAGGAGGATCGTTCCTCTGCCAAAAAGGACATTGCGAAGGCTATCGTCCCGAAGCACGACAGAGTTCAGAACAATCCGAAGCGTATTTTCATATTGGATTTCGAGTAGTTCAAAATTGAACGGACAACACTTTATATGCAAAAGAAAAAAAAAAAAGGGGCTCTTCCGAACCCCTTACCTAACTAACCTAACCCTTGAAAAGAAGACTACTTAATTGGTGTACCAAGGACACAGTGACATGAGTAGCACCGTTCACCTGGCACACCTTGTAAATTTGAACTATTTACATAAATTCAGCTGTTGTAGTAACCTAAGTATCGCTGAATTTGGAATACATACGCACGAGTAGTTCTTTTGGATTTCGAAAATTGAAAAAAGTTCTATCTTTTTAATTTTTTAACATGCTATGTGTTGATTATCAATATTTTAAACAATTTAAACTGAACGCTCAAAATAACTTCTTTGGAGAATTCTACATGACAAACAGCCAAAAGTACATGTCCTTCTCTATATCAATCCTCTACCTTTGACTCAAATTCCGTGGTTATGAAGAAAATCGTATTTGTTGGCCTATTGGCATTCGTTGGTTTGAGTTCTTTTCAAAGAGAAAATGACGCTACTATTTCACACTATGAAGTAAATAGTCAATTAAGGTTCTCAGGAGGACTATTTGAAGGAGCAACTGGAGCTCCTGGAGAATCCACTTGTTTTGATTGTCATCAGGGAGGTATACAAAATGGCGACGCGCAACATATTTTCACAGTTTCTCAGAACGGAAACACCGTTTCTAGCTATCTACCAGGGCAGACCTACGATGTAAAACTAGAGCTCACAACTGGCAATGTACTTGAAGGTTTTCAAGCAACAGTTCTTGATCTCGTAAATGACGATATGGCTGGTGATTTTAGCTCATCAAATAATGGAACGAGCGTTATTCAACCTGGAACAGGTTCGAGACAATACGTCAATCAAACGATCAACAGTAACATGGAAGGAAACCCAAGTTGGGATTGGGAATGGCAAGCACCATCGACGGACCTTGGGCCAGTTAGATTCTATGTAGTTTCAAATGTTGCTGACGGTGACATGAACCCAGCCGATGATTTTATATACACTTCACAATATACTTTTGGTAGTCCTTTAGCGACAGAAGAACTAACTGAGAACATTTCTGAGTTTGAGTTAGGCTACAATGCAGAAAACAGTGCTCTACAAATTCAATTGAACTCCGAACTTTCCGAAATGATGTATTTGAATTTGATCGATATTACTGGAAAGTCGGTTGTCAGTCAAATGATTGGTCAGGCATCCATTGGATCCAATGAGGAACAGGTTTTTCTTCCCTCAGATCTTCAAAGTGGCATGTATGTTGTTCACTTTTTTGTAGGTAATTCCTCCGTTTCTTCGACCATTCGAATCCTTTCTAAGTAAGAGGTGGTATCTAGACAGTTTTCATCCAATTCACGCTTACTTCACCTTCACCAATTTCGAGTGAACCAAACCAGATTTTTTCTTGATTCTAACGATGTACTCTCCTGCGGGTAATTCATCGCATTCCAATGTGAGTGCATGTTCTCCCTGAGATAAAACACCTTCATAAGCATTGCATACAACACGTTGTTCAAGATCCAAAATATCTACCGTAGCGCTTTCATGTTCAGAGGCGAAATGAATGTTAATCGTATGATCAGTTGGGTTTGGATAAACAATCAAATTTGTAGACTTATCCAGTGAGTTTAATCCTAGTGTTGAATATTCAGCTGTAAGCAGCGAAATCCAACCATTGGAATCTGCATCCTGTTCAGCATTCGTGAAGCGCAATTGCTTTGCATTTGGTTTGAGGGCCGTCAGAGGATTGACAAATCTCATTAACAGCGTGTACTCCCCTGTATCCAGCAACTGATTCGAACTGAAATTACTTTCAATAACTGCACCCGGCTGAAAAGAAGGAATGTTCCAATCTGTTGTTCCTAAACTTGTTATTGTGCTATTCTGAAATAAGGCGAATTCGACATCCCAATTGTAGTAAAACGGAGCAACACCATTATTCTCTATGCGCACATCTAGATCAATGTTTCCATTTACGAAAGAGTTCAATTTTACGGCGCTCACATAAAACTGATATCCAAACTTTTTGTTCTGCTCCAAAGCATTTAGATGTGTTGTTGAGCCCACGGCGTCATCAAAAATTCCATGATTCAACATATAGGTAGCATGCGTGCTATCAACACAAACCTGAAAATCTTGTCCAGATGGATTTGGAATGACATCCCAAACTGTACTTTGTAATCCAGGATAGATTTCTCCACCAATAGGGTTGTTCTTCCATACTTCCTCTACTCCATGGTCAATAATTCTAGGCCAAAAATGCCACAATTCTGGTCCAATGGTAGATTGCATGAATGAATCATCGTGGTAACCGACCATCATCTCAGTTGCCGATGTTACTCCATCTTGTGGTTGACGAATATTGACGTGGGTGTTCGGAAACGCATCAATGAAGGCCTGAAAAATAAGCGCTTTATTCGGTTCAGACATATTTAGATTATTCTGCGGGTAGGTATGCCATTCGCCCCAAAATCCGATTATCCCACCTTGAACGATACTAATACGTGGATCTCCATCATACGCCGCACCAAAATTTTGAATGAAGTTCAGCAGCGCATTCATGGTGATGGGATCATTGTAATCTGGTGACAAGCTTTGTCCTGGAGCGTTTCCGTAATCCGTGTAAGCATTCATCGTGATTCCCGCATTTATTAAGAACTGAGGAGTCGCAACGGATTGAGTTGGATAGTCCATATAAAATCTGACAACGGCTGTATTTCCTTCGTCAGCAATCGCTTCAAGCTGTGTTTCAAACTCCGTCCAATCCAAACTATCAATACCGAGCATGGTGTTTCTCAAGGGCAAATAGAAAAATTCCATGCTGTAAGGAAAATTGCGAATCCCTGGGAAGCCTGGAATTAACCCTCGAATAGGATTTTCATGTAAGCCAGCAACATTTTCATCAAGCGTTAAATTTTGCCAGGATTGAGATTGAGCGCTCATTGAAAAGCACAGACAAACTATCAAGAATAACTTCGAATATTTCATACGCACAGCTTAGTTTGATCAAACTACGCAATATTTCCACTTGAATCAAAGTGAATTACGATTGAAAGCGCCATCTAGCCACTAAAAACACCCTTACCCGTGAAATTGAGGTAACAAAAAAATACGGTTAAAAAGAAATCATACCTTGTTCATAAGGCCTAAAAACTGTCGAGAATATCTTGATTTGCATCATTCTTCGGAGCGTTCATCACTCGAATGACTGATTTTAGATAAATCAGAAGTATGATTAGAATTCCTATACGAACGATCAGAAACACTGAATATGCTACAACCAAATTTTCAAAAAGTCCCGAAGTAAGAATATTGAATGTATAAATCAATGTCATTAGCAGGAATGTCCCCGTCCCCAAAAAATACGCCCAAACTTTTCCCTTTTTTGTGAAAAACATGGCTAAATAGTATACTATCGTACACACAATACCGAAAAAGAGGACAAGAATAACGTCCGCGATACTTAGTCCAATTCGAGTCAAAGCGTAAAACTGAATAGCTAATCCGATTGTAGATAAGATCGCGATTACTTTAAACAAACTACTGAGTCCCATGAGATTCTCTTCATTTATCGCAATGGGATTCTCTAGTGGGCATAACAGTCCGTTTACACGGATTTCCAATGCACTCCCTCTGTTTGAAAGGCGTAAATCGATTTCTCCCAAATCTTCATTTTGAAATGTCTGACCATCACGCAAGTCTTGAGAGTTCGGGAGGTGAATCAGTTGTTTCCCGGAAGTATAAACTTTCAAATTTCGATAATTGGCTTCGTGCGTGACGTACAGGGTTCGATCACTATCAGGTATCAGGTAATTCATGTGTGAATAGGTAAATTAAGCAGAAAGATAATAATCTTTGCGGGGAACTGCTTGTGGGAGCATTCGTTTGAGTAAACTAATTATGCTTTGAACCTTCAATTGTGGGAAAAGAAAAAAGGTGTGACCTTTAATCACACCTTTCATGTATTTTCAATCAAAGTTTATTTCACCTTCACCAATTTTGAGTGAACCAAACCAGATTCTTTCTTAATCTGGACAATGTATTCTCCTGCTGGTAACTCTGCTACCTCCATTGGAATAATGTGCTCCCCTTGAGACAGGTTTCCATCATATACGTTCAATACTGTTCGATGCTGAAGGTCGAATATATCTACTTTCACCCATTCGTTTTCTGCAATAAAGCGAATCTTTGCATTCGTACTTGCTGGGTTTGGATAGACAAGCGCTTTCGCTACTGTCAACTCCTCTTCTTCGATACCTACATTACACGCGCCCAACAATGGATAGAATTGAACAGTATGCTCGAAGAACGATTGAATTTCTGAGGTTGGAACTCCGAACCAATCCTTGAGAATGGATGCATAAATATCACGGAAATCATATTCCATTGGTAATCCAGCCTGATTGACAATTGTATCAGGAACGGTTGGGTTGTTCCCCATGACGTTGGTATTCAAACATGAACCAAACAAGAACATCGGAGCGGCATCACCATGATCCGTTCCTAAACTTGCGTTTGATGCAATCTGACGTCCAAACTCTGAGAACGTCATCCCTGCTACACGCTCGTTATGATTCATCTGTTCTAAGTCAGCTTGGAATGATGCCACTGCATCGGAAATACGTTCCAATAAATCAGCGTGCATCCCTTCTTGTGTCGATGTTGCAGCTACCTGAGCGTTGTGCGTATCGAATCCATTCACGTTCAAGATATACACGTTTGTCTGGAGTCCGCCATCGATCATTTGAGCTACATAACGCAATTGCTGAGCAAGCGGGTTTGTCAAATCATACAATGAAGCCAAACTTCCTGTCCCTGCGTTGGCCGCAGCATTCACTTGTTGACCGTACGCATTCGCTTGATTGATCAAAGTAGTCAGATACTCCATGTGATCTCCGTAATACGTTCCATCGTTGATTGCTCCACCACTTGAAAGGTTGTATACATCAAATGGATCATTTACCGCGTGACTAAAGTTCGCCATCAAACCTTGGCAGGTTGCAGAAACTTCGTAGCCCAAACTAATCGCAAACGGATCTGGGCATGCTGTTGATGGATAATTATCTGGATAACCTGGGTACTCATTATCCAGATGTCGACCCAACCAACCTGTATCTGGTTGATCATCGATTAAACCTGATGTCCAGATATCCATGGATCGGAAATGCGATCGGTTTTGTTCTGGATATCCGACATTTTGAATAACTCCCAATGTTCCTGAATCATACATGTTTTTCATCCCCCCCATTTTTGGATGAAGTCCAACGGTGGTCGTTAATTCCAAAACGTCCGTTTCAGGAATCAATACATTGGTTCGCTGGATCGTTAAGTTGGCATATTGATCTCGTGGAATAACCGTATTTAACCCATCATTTCCTCCGTTCATTCGGATGATCACCAATACGCGATCTTCATTACTTTTCGATATGGTAAATAATTGTTTCCCTATCGATTGTACCTTCATATCATTGAGAAGTACAGGTGTCCCCACCGATACAAGTGCTAAGCTTTTTACAAAATCTCTTCTTTTCATGTGTTTAAAATTTTTCTGCGGAAAGAAATGCAGAACAATTTCTGCACCCATGTAACCGCTGCTCTCTCGCATTCTATTTCTTTAATCCTATCCACGTGTGATAGTATGATTAATAAATAGTCTGCTCGTTTCATCTCGTTATTTTTAGGGATCTATATCGTTTGGAATTCGGGCATTCGGAATACCTGTGACAATACATTTTTAACTTGTTGTTCAACAGGATCTGAATACATCGAATTTCCTGGATTCGCCAAATATGCATTGTACTCGAGTGTCCACTCAAAATCGGGTAGGCCATTCGTAAGGACGGCCTTCAAAATAAGTTTTTGCGTTGCCGAAATTCCTTTTGGTGCAAAAATATCAGCTATATCATCAATTACAGCAGGAGCGCTTCCTGGTGATGATAAATTGTCAAGGAACGTCAGAATACTCAGTTCCCAAGTGCTGCTTGTAATGCTTCCTGGGATTCCGTTAGCGGATGGGGCCGTCATAAATTCTGCAATCTGGAAACGCGTCTTCAATAAAGCCGAATTGACCCATAACTGTGAGAAAGCAGGTGCTTGATAATAGGCTGGCCATCCTGCCACACTTGGTGGTTCGAGATATGATTGTCCCATATTCGATAAGAAAAACTGGTATACTGTCAGGTAAACATCTGAATCGCTCAATAAATCGATCCCTGGGATGGATTCGGTACTATTGAACATAGAAAAGCTCATTTCAATAGGGCTCTTTATTAATGCTCCCCGAACGGAAACATCGTAAAAGTGTTCACTCTGAAGCAATTCACTCATGACTGGTAGGATATCGTAATTGTTCGCTATCATGGTTGCTGCCATAATCGGAATTACGTTTGTTTCGACATCCGTAGTCAAATCATAATTGACAAAATAACGGTAGAGTTTTCTACTGATGTGCTCAGCTACGGCATCCTGTCCAAATATGATGTCGATGTAATCCGAATACTCATTGATTCCAGTATTTGCAACAGAGACACTACCAAAGTGATACGACAAGGTTTTCGTCGTAGTGTCATGTAGTAATGGTTCAAACATCGCTGGTGGAGGACCAGGTTGGGATAAGCCTCCTAATACATCTACAAAATATCCTGTTAAGATTTTCGCTCCCGCAGCGACATCATCTTCCGTATAATTAGTATAATCTCCAGGGCCAATTTGTGGACCTTTTCCAACGGTGTATAATTCTAGCAGTTCTCGGGCATAGTTTTCATTAGGGTTAATCACACTATTCGTTGCTCCATTTAAGAACCAAAGCATCGAAGGGTTGATTGTCATATCCTTTACAAACTGTCTGAAATTACCCAATGCATATTGGCGGATGAGTGCGAAATACTCAAAAGTCATTCGAGATTCTGGAGCTGCAACAGCTGCAAAATGGTTATGCCAAAACAAACACATCTTTTCAGCTATCGAGAATTGCTCTTCGTTTATGCGTTTCAGCAACCAAGCGGCCAAGGAAATGTTTCTAGCATCAATCGTCGCTTGAATATCTGCTTGAGCAGTAGGATAAACATCGTTTACCCATGAATTCCCAAACGCTGTAACCGTTTCTTGAGGCAGAAATGCAAGGGGCTCGTCTATTATTGGTATTTGAAGTAGGTTCGCCACGGCTGTCGCCATTCCATCGGAAACTGCCGTTAGCATTTGTTGATTAGTTGGTCCGAACATCGTTCTTCTCAACAGGTGACCTGCTTCCACTTTCGTCCATGGGCCACTGTATGGTGCCATGTTGTATGAAATCGGGCCGTTCTGGTTCTGATCGGGCATGTGTAGTTGTTTTTGAAGGAATCAAGTTACGAAAAAGAGTTAGAAGGGCATAATCCCTCCTGTTAGCAATCTGTTAAAAGTCTCGCTCGTTTGTTTGGCAGAATTTATATCTTGCCGAGAGTCAAACTACCATTATGAGAGCAAACACCATCGAAAAAGTAATCGCATCCTTAGATCAAATAATCGAGGACGCGAAAGAAAATGAAAGTCCGCTCGGATACTTTGCAGCGTTATATCGACTTGTGACTATTACAGTAAAAAACAAGCTGGGTACTAACTACTTTGATGACGACGCCAGAATGGAAAAGTTGGATGTTGTTTTCGCCAATCGTTACCTAGATGCATACGCAGATTACACAGAGGGAAAACCCATTTCATCTTCTTGGGAGAAAGCTTTCGAAGCAGCGAAAGAAGAAAAATTTATCGTCTTGCAGCATTTGTTATTCGGAATGAACGCGCATATCAATCTGGATCTGGGAATTGCTGCCGCGGAGATTACAACTCCTGAAACGATCGGTTCTCTGGAGGATGACTTCAATAAGATCAATACGATTCTCGGAGCTCTCACGAATGAAGTTCAGGAAGACCTCTCTAAGATTTGGCCGAAACTACTTTGGATATTGAAATTCTTTGGTCGAACTGACGACCACATCGTGAATTTCGGGATGCAAATTGCGCGTGACGCAGCCTGGAAGTTTGCAAACGAAGTGGTCGTTACGAATGGGGAGGAACGAAAAAATGTGATCTCGGAAAAGGATAAAAAGGTTGCAGGCTACGTTCAAATTTTGAAAGGAAAAGGTTGGATTGAACGTGTCGTATTGAAGATTATACGGAAGCGTGAAATTGGTACTGTGAAGGAGAAGATTGAGGCGCTTGGAAATTAAATAGACTCGGCTGCGCCTCTTAGACGATTAGATCGCTTCGCTTTCAGATTCGCTCTTCGCTGGCTCAGAGCTGTTCGACAGATACCAAGAATTAGGTGTGATGTCTTTTACCGTAAATCTTCTAAGCACGAAGTGCTCCAACAATCCAGACATCCAAGTGCCAGCTTGCTGGCGGCAAGGACAAGGACAAGGTTAATCTTTGAGAAATCGCAAATTTCGACTTAATCCAGAGAATTTCGTGCGTTTCACGGCACTTTTACGGAAAAGCTCGCGGAAGACTTCTTCGGTTAAATCATGCCAATCGACCTTGGACATTTTGAGGAGATTTTCATGCGGATTGAATTTCGATTCTGAATGAGGTTTTGAAAATCGGGTGCAAGGACACACATCCTGACATACATCACAACCGAACATCCAATTGTCCATTTTACCGCTGAAATCTTTGGGTAATAGTTCATCTTTCAACTCAATGGTCAAATAGGAAATGCATTTGGATCCGTCCACGACGTATGGTTCAACAATGGCATCGGTTGGACATTCATCAATGCATGCAGTACAAGTTCCGCAGTAATCCTTCATCGGACCATCATACTCCAATTCCAAATCGATGATCAACTCGGCAATAAAAAAGAACGATCCATTCTTCGGATGAATGATGTTGGTATTTTTTCCCATCCACCCCAGTCCTGATCGTTTGGCCCAAGCTTTGTCCATTACGGGAGCAGAATCGACGAACATTCTTCCTCCTACTTCGCCAATTTCTTCATGAATAAATGCGAAGAGTTCCTTGAGTTTATCTTTGATCACGAAGTGATAATCCATTCCATAGGCATACTTGGAAATTCTAGGTGCTGTTGGGTCCTCTTGTGTTTTCTCTGGAAAATAATTCAGCATTAAGGAAACCACACTTTTCGCATCATCGACGAGCAATCGAGGGTCCAATCGCTTATCGAAATGGTTTTCCATGTAGGTCATCTTTCCATGATTCCCATCCTTGAGCCATTGATCCAATTCTCGTGCTTCTTTTTCTAGGAAATCCGCTTTTGAAATCCCGCAAAACATGAAACCTAACTCGGCAGCTTTGTTTTTGATGAGGGCGGTATTTTTTTGGATCGATTCGATTTTACTGAACTTTCATCTAAAGGTAATAAGCTTTACGTATTAATCCGTTTTACATCCAATTTGTACACGTCTAATAAATAGACGTATTTTGCTAAGATCAGCACAACTATACCATTTTAACCCTTTCAATAATGTTTTCAAATTATGCCATTTCACTCCTCTTTTTTGCGCTTCTTTTCAGCCAATTTGGGATAAGTCAATCTGTTTTTCTCGACCCTTCCTTTGGTGATAACGGTGTGACCATTGATACTATTGGAACCTATGCAGATGAAATCAATTCGATCCTTATTCAACCTGATGATAAAATAATTGCTGCTGGCTATTCAAGGACTGGCTTTGTCAATTCAGATTTTGCCCTTGTTCGATACAATACTGATGGAACTCGGGATGTCAGTTTTGGGACAAATGGAGAAGTGATCACATCAATACAGCCAAAAAGTCGCGGGAATTCTCTTTCCCTGCAAGATGATAACAAGATTCTACTCGTTGGTTCCTCTTCTCAAGCGATCAATCTGGTCAGGTATAATTCCAATGGAAGTCTTGATACATCCTTCGGAAACAATGGAATTGTCATAACGGAGATGGTAAATTTTTATGATCAATCCTGTAAATCAATTTCCCTTCAGCAAGACGGTAAAATTATCGTTGGAGGTTCGGCGGTGTCAAATGGTCCAGATATTCCTCATCATTTTGTCTTTCGTTACCTCCCAAATGGCGACCTCGATAGTTCCTTCGCCACAAACGGAATCGCGATGGAAAATTACGAGTACGGAAAGGCCGTGACTATCCAGCAAGATGGTAAAATACTTATTGCTGGGATTAAGAACTTGGAATTTCATGTTTCACGCTATACAGTAGATGGAATCCTTGACAATACATTTGGAGTCGGCGGGAAAGTTTCCGTTGATATGCTAACGATCGGAACGAGCGAAGCAAACATTGTAAGGGTCCAAACTGATGGAAAAATAGTGCTTGGCGGCAGATCCAGCGTCCTTGTTGGAGGATTCCCAAAAAATAAGTTCTGCTTAGCCAGATTAGAATCAAATGGCGATCTGGATATGACATTTGGAACGAATGGCCGTGTTGTAAGTGATGTTTCCTCAAACTATTCGAGTGAGATAAATGCTTTGATCCTAGATCCCAGCGGTAAGATTTTAAGCATTGGACGCAATGTTGGAGACTCAACAGTTGGTTATATTTTAATGCGGTACCTTGCTGATGGTTCAGTTGATAATTCTTTCGGAATCAATGGTACAATTGTATCTCCATACTCGTTTTCGTCGGGTAACTCAGTTGACGTGCAAAGCGATGAGAAAATTGTTGTGGGTGGACATTTCTACAGTGATTCTATTACGAATTACAATTTTGCTGTCGCTCGATTCAATCCTGCACAGGTATCCTTGGATGAATCCGCATGTAATGGATGTCCAGTAAATGGATTTGACATTTATCCGAATCCATGGGGAACATCTACGAAACTACGATTTAAACACCCCATAACAGAGGGGAAAATTCTTCTGAAAGATCTTTATGGAAAGCCCGTTCGCACCATCCACAATGTAAATGGTTCAGAGTTGATGTTAGAACGATCTAATTTGCCTAGTGGTGTGTATTTTGTTTCGTTGATTGACTCGAATGGAACTCATGAAGTAACAGAACGTGTTGTAATTCTATGATCAATCTTGAGTGAAGCATTTGATGAATTGGTGAATGTGCAAATTCTTCTATACCCCCAAAGCGGTAATACATCTTTCACGGATAGACCACAGATCGTCGAAAGATTTGTTCGGATGATGCTCGGCTCCCCATATCTTCATGTAATCTTTGTGATAAGCAACTTTGAAATCTGCCACTTGTTCGGGTAGGATTGTCTGTTCTTCTAGAATATCTGATTGAATGGAAGAGAAATCAGAACTTGGAGTAGTCACATCGATTGCTTCTGATTCAAAGCGAATATAACAATGCGCTTCAGGTAGATAATCTAGTTCAAATTCTTCCAAAACGGAACCAATCTTTTGTGTGTTTTGCGCATTCATTCTATACATGCAAAGCACAAGTTCAACATTCTTAATCTTATTAAGGTCTGCAACATGTTTCAAAAATGCATGTTTGGAACTGCAACTTCCTTTGCGTTCGTACCATACGAGCGATACATCTGTGCGATTGGCATTTCGTCCGTAATGAAAGTTCTTTACACATCGGACGAGGTCTTCCCATGTAACAACACCTGATTCGACGATGTCAATTGTTAGAGGGTCATTGGATTCTAGTAGCACATCCATGATTTATTAGAATAATCCTCCTTGCGTCCAGCCCTTGTCTTTCCCTAGGTGCTTGTAGGCTTTTTCGGTTACTTTTCTTCCCCGCGGAGTGCGAATTAAGAATCCTTCCTGAATCAAGAATGGCTCGTATACTTCTTCGAGGGTTCCCGCATTCTCACCAATCGCAGTAGCGATTGTCGTCATTCCAACAGGTCCTCCACTAAATTTATCAATGATGGTAGACAAGATTTTGTTGTCCATTTCATCAAGTCCATTTTGATCAACGTTTAAGGCTTCTAAGGCAAAATTGGTAATATCCAGCGTGATAGTTCCGTCTCCTTTAATTTGCGCAAAATCACGCACTCTTCGCAATAGCGAATTCGCGATACGTGGTGTTCCTCTACTTCTGAATGCAATTTGATAGGCCGCTTCTTCTTTAATTGGAATATCCAATAGACTGGATGAGCGCTCTACAATCAACGTTAATGTTTTTGCATCATAGTATTGAAGTCTCGAATTGATTCCAAATCGCGCGCGCAAAGGTGAAGTCAATAATCCAGATCGCGTGGTCGCGCCAATCAAGGTAAATGGATTCAGTTCAATCTGCACTGTTCGGGCATTCGGTCCGCTATCAATCATGATATCGATGCAGTAATCCTCCATTGCCGAGTACAGGTATTCTTCAATCACAGGGCTCAACCTATGGATCTCATCAATGAACAAGACATCTCCGCGTTCGAGATTTGTTAAAAGCCCCGCTAGATCACCCGGTTTATCCAGCACTGGACCGCTCGTAACTTTACAGTTAACGCCAAGCTCATTTGCAATAATATTCGCCAAGGTCGTCTTTCCCAACCCTGGAGGCCCATGCAAGAGTACATGATCCAAAGGTTCATTTCGAAGTGTCGCTGCTTCTACAAAAACGCGCAGATTGTCCACCACTTTGGGTTGACCTGAAAAATCCTCAAGGCGTTTTGGCCTTAAAACTTTATCGTAATCTTGGTCACCCGTGTGTTCAGCTTCTTCCCTATAATCAAATGAATCTTCCATCTTAATTTTCACCTCTAATTACGTTCTGTTTCGAGGATAGGTAAAGGTAGTAATTGATTTGGATTGTTGGATTGTTGGATTGTTGGATTGTTGGATTGTTGGATTGTTGGATTGTTGGATTGTTGGATACACGTTATTTTTTAATCTGCTTCTTCGGATTCATTCTTGATTCCCTTTAGAACGCTATCTCCTCCTAGATATGCTTTAAAAACAGGTAAGGTCATGGTAAGTACTCCAATCCCCATGGAGACGGATTTCGTGTGAAGTTTATCATAATCATCGTATAAACCGTATGCCGCCGCAATGAGGACGGTCAATCCAAGAATAATTCTCACTAGTGGTCGATGGAAAAATCGTGCGACTCTATCCATAAACGGAAGTTCCTTTTCGGGTGCGATTGCGTGTACAATTTTATGCATTCCTTCATTTACATGGCCAAAAGAACTTATTACAAGGAGCATTCCGATTACGATTAGAATATGTTCGTGCGTAGGCTCGAATAGTTCTTCGTAAATATCATAAACGGCATATCCTATGAGAAGTAAGCCTAATACGATGGTTGTGATTCTGGAATGAACAATAGATGTGATCATGTTAGATGTGGCAATTAGCAATCTCTAACTTAGTAATTTTTTTGATGAGGGGGAATGAAGGTCAATGTGAAGTATGCGAGTTGTTAACTCACAAAAGGTTACTTTTTTTTAACTTGTACATACAGAGGTATAAAACCAACCAACATGGAAGACCAGGAAATAATTCAACTCATTCGTGAGGGGAAACGTGAAAAGCCCATTCGGTTTCTATATCAGGAATTCCCAAAGATCAAGCAGTTAGTCCTTAAGGAGGGATTGACGAAGGAACATGCCGAGGAAATCTTTCAGAATAGCTTACTCCTATTTATTGAAAAGGTAGAGAACCCTGCATTCGTGTTAAGCTCTAAAGCAACGACATACCTCTATGGACTCAATCGTTTTTTAACCAAGAATGAGGCAAAAAGTAATCGGAAAACGGTTCATCTAGAATGGACGGAAGCCAATGATTTTGATGATTCAACTTTGAGCTATGATTTCGAAAAGGAAGCAAAACTCAATCATTTGGAGCTCATTCTTACTCAGATTAGTGTTAAATGTCAGAAGATTTTTCGACTCTTCTACTTCGAGAAGAAATCAATGACGGATATCGCCAAAACGCTCAACTATTCCAGCACGAATTCAGCTAAAACGCAGAAGTACAAGTGCATCGAACAGGCGATTAAACTATCTGAAGAATCTATTACTCTAACAAGTGTGGACGTACCTCCAAGTGTACGTGTTCAGCCAAACTAAACGACAATGAGACCATCATTAGAAAATATAGCATATATCGAAAATTACATCCTTGGAATCTGGGATCCAAGTGAACAGGAAAGTGCAAAGCGCCGTATCGAGAGTTCCCCGGAGTTAAGTCAGTTGTTAGAAGCTCAGCAGTCCATATATGCCGCTGCGCGTCGTAAAGCTCTACGAGCCGAAATTCAATCGTATGCTCCTTCAAGCCCATCTTTCTTCCAACAGTATCGCTACTGGTTTATAGGAGGATTAAGTGTCCTAGCTGTTATCGTCTGCCTCGTTGCTTTCAATTCATCCAATAAATTGACAAAACAGGCATCAACTGAGGCTGGAGTTTTAGCGAATAATGCAACAGTCGAGCGAGATATCATACCATGGATTCCGTTCGACGTACAATACTTCGACCTGGTTGCAGAAAAAGGTGGAACGATCATAGGAGAGGATGGAACCGTCGTTATCCTTGGAGGCAATTCACTCTTGGATAATGAAGGAAAGCTCGTGACAGGAAAAGTACAGGCCGAATTAATCGAGGCTATTGATTGGGAAGACATGATTGCCTACAACCTCACTACGACTAGCAGCGGGAAAGCACTTTCTTCAGGAGGAATGATGCGCATTCGCTAAAGACAGAATGGAGAAGAAGTGTTTGTAGATTCAAGCAAACCGATGCACGTAGAAATCCCAACGGATAACTACCACCCTGATATGAAAGTATGGGAAGGAGAAATCGTTGATGATCAATTGGATTGGAAAAATCCACAGGCAATTAACCGATACTTGAAACAAGTGGATCTTCGTTACCTTGATTTCGTTCCAAAGGGGTTTGACCTTGAGGTTGCTTCGATTCTACCATACAAGGGACACACATCAGTATCCAAAGAACTGGTGGATAGCCTATACTACTCTATTAGTAAGAACCGTGAATTGTTCTCAAATCAAGAAGGTATTAGTTCATTCGTCGATGATTGTCATTTCAATATTCCTGTTCGACAAGATCAGGAACGACGAGGAGGAAAACCGTATGAACGTAAGCCTCAAATGCAAGGGAATAACACCGTTACTGGTCAAATTGTCGATACGGACGGAAACCCAATAGCTGGTATGGATGTGAAACTCCGTATGGATCGCTACCTGGAACACGTAGACCGAATTACAACAGATGCGGATGGTAAATTCACTTATCACAGATTATATCCTGGCGAAGTCGCAATTTATGCTTCGTTGCATTCACAAGACGATGCCGCTATCCTTTGGAAATATTGCTTAGAAAGCTCTTTCAACTGTCCTAAAAACCCGGAGAATCATACACTCAAAAAACCACTCGTAGCGGAGTATTCTAGTATGGTAAATTTTGATCTGTTATCCGCTTCGCCAAGAACGAATGGCTCCTTCATCGACCCTCTGAAAATCAAGACGCTCAAGACTTCGCGATTTCAAAACACCTTCATCGCCACGAAAGAATTTGAGCAACGACTACAGATGATGCACCAGCTGAAAAAGGGCTCATTGCTATTGAATACGTACATTACTCATATTTCAGAACCACTTTGGAAGTGTGATCAAATGGCGGCCGAACTACTATATGGAATGGAGCGAACCATTTTTGAAGATTTCGCTAAGGAGCGTTTAACCAATGTCCAACATGATGGAATCCATCAAGAGGCATTGTTGCAGTATTACTCTGAACAGAGTGTGGCCTTTCGTTCGGAAAATGAGCAGAGATTGTATGAATATCAGTCGAAAACAAATGAAGAAATTACGGCGATGTCGAAATCGATTGAGGCGGTCCTGAATAGTCCAGGTCAACTAGCCGTTTCTCAAGCATCACATAAAGGATGGGGAAGCGCCAAAAGTTCACGTTTCAGCACGAATCAAAAAACTACAGTAAGGCGTGTTCGAACGGATTCCTACTCCTTTTCATGGGCCTCAAGCTCCTGGTGCAACATTGATCGATATTTAGGCTCACTGGGAACCAATCCATGGGTAACTGAGGTGAGTACTAATCTGAACGGAAAAAACATCACCGTGTACCGAACGATCAGAGAATTGCAGACAATCATAGGATTAGAACCAGAAAATGGCATCTACAGTGCCGTGTCTCCCAAATCGAATCCATATAATGATGTAATTTGTCTGGCTATTCATCGTGATAAGGACCAACTATTCTTTGGAGGGAATTCATTTGACCCCACAACTACGCGCAGCCTAGATTTGAACTTAGCCCCTGTGAGTGATGAAGAATTCTACTTAGAGCTATGCTCACTCGCGCCATCCGAATCGATCATAGCAAAAAAATTCAAGGCTGATCATGAGCGTCTAAGGACTCACGCACGAATGGATAAAAAGAACGCACGTTATAGTAAATTACTCGGATCTGCACGGAATGAAATATCCGCAGAAATCATACTGTACAATAGATTATTTGATTTCTTAGATCGCAATAATAAAGGCTTAGTTCAGTAGTTTAATCACTATCCTAGAAAGTCCCGCTTCGATGTTTTCGGAGTGGGATTTTTTGTGTTGGATTGTTGGATCGTTGGATCGTTGGATTATTAGATTGTTGGATTAGCTTCGCTGTAGGTATACTTCTGTTCACTTTCAAAGCGTTGCTTTTCTTCTTCGGTGGTCTTCATTAAAGGTTTTCGTTGGAAAGGTGGTGATTTAGTTAATAAATGACTTTGGAGTGCGTCCACGCCATGGATTACTTGTATGGCAGGTACTGGTTTACAGCCTATCAACGTCGCGGACGTTCGAGAGCCTCAGTCCGCCAAATGCGGTTATGACTAAAAGTAAAAAATCCCGTCTATCAATGATAAACGGGATTTGAATTATTCTTTTAATCTCTAGTGACTTTCTTCTTCGCCTTCGGCCAATGGAACAGTTTGAGGAATGAAATCCTCTTCTGCACCTGGCTTAGAGTAATCGTACGGCCATCTGTGAACAGTTGGCAATTCTCCTGGCCAGTTTCCGTGGATATGCTCCACTGGTGTAGTCCATTCGAGTGTATTCGATTTCCAAGGGTTTTGAGGCGATGCTGGACCTCTGAAAATGCTGTAGAAGAAGTTGAACAAGAACAACAACTGTCCGAGTGCCGCGATAATAGCGAAGACAGTAATGATCACGTTCAAGTCCATAATCTGCGTAAACGAGTCGATGTCGCTTTCTCCATATACCGAATAATCATAGTAACGACGTGGTGCTCCTGCCAATCCAACGAAGTGCATCGGGAAGAATACTCCGTACGCTCCAACGATTGTAATCCAGAAGTGCATGTATCCCAATTTCTTGTTCATCATCTTTCCGTACATTTTCGGGAACCAATGATAGACCCCTGCGAACATACCAAAGACGGCGGATAGTCCCATTACAACGTGGAAGTGAGCTACTACGAAGTAAGTATCGTGAATCGTAATGTCTAATGCAGCATCTGCCAAGATGATTCCTGTAACACCTCCTGTGATGAATGTAGAAACCAATCCAATAGCGAACAACATCGCTGGAGTGTATACAATCGATCCTTTCCAGAGTGTCGTGATGTAGTTAAATACTTTCACGGCTGATGGAATGGCAATCAAGAGTGTGGTAAATACAAAGACACTACCCAAGAATGGGTTCATACCGGTTACGAACATGTGGTGGGCCCATACAATAAAGGATAAGAATCCAATTGCGAGGATGGAACCAATCATTGCTCGATAACCGAAAATTGGTTTTCGTGAGTTCGTTGATATTACTTCTGATGATAATCCTAGAGCCGGCAGCAGTACGATGTATACCTCAGGGTGACCAAGGAACCAGAACAAGTGCTGATACAGAATTGGCGAACCACCATGATTTGTTAGCATTTCACCTTGAACGATAATATCCGAAAGGTAGAAACTCGTTCCAGCCAATCTATCCATCATCAACAACAATGCTGCTGAAAGAAGAACTGGGAACGAAAGTACACCAAGAACTGCCGTCACGAAGAATGCCCAAATTGTAAGTGGCATACGTGTCATTGACATTCCTTTTGTACGTAAGTTCAATACTGTTACGATGTAGTTCAATGATCCAATTAATGATGAAGCGATGAAAATTGTCATCGACGCTAACCATAATGTCATCCCCAGACCGGAGCCGCTAATTGCTTGCGGCAGTGCTGACAGCGGCGGATAGATTGTCCAACCAGCCATTGCTGGCCCTGTTTCAACGAACAATGAAATGAACATCAGTCCTGATGAAATAAAGAAGAACCAGTACGATAACATGTTCAAGAATCCTGATGCCATATCTCGCGCACCCAACTGATAAGGAATCAATAGGTTTGAGAAGGTACCTGATAGTCCACCTGTCAAAAGGAAGAATACCATGATTGTACCGTGGATCGTTACTAATCCTAGATACATGTCCTCAGAAAGTACACCTCCTGGAGCCCATTGTTCACCTAAGAAGAACGACAAGAAGTCTGAACTTTCTCCTGGCCAAGCCAATTGGATACGGAACAATATTGATAACAACATTGCTACTACACCCATGAATACAGCAGTCATCAAGAACTGCTTAGAGATCATTTTGTGATCCTGGCTA
>JBGCDF010000353.1:0-7297 GCA_045105095.1 Crocinitomicaceae bacterium
CCGCTCGCCACTACACTTGGTAATGGATTTACCGTTACCGTTACTTGATCCGTGTTTGTACATCCATTTGATGTTCCCGTCACTGTATACGTCGTAGTTGTTGTTGGAGAAACAGTCGCCGATGCGTTCGTTCCTGCTCCATTGTTCCAAGAATACGATGTAGCTCCTGACGCAGAGATTGGCGCAGAGCCTCCCTCACAGATTGTTGTTGCTCCAGTCGCTACTACATTCGGTAGAGCATTTACCGTTACTGTTACTTGATCAGTATTTGTACATCCATTCGATGTTCCTGTTACCGTATACGTAGTCGTTGTCGTTGGAGAAACTGTTGCTGTAGCATTCGTTCCTGCTCCGTTATTCCAAGAATAAGATGTCGCACCCGCCCCAGTAATTGTTGCTGATTGGCCGTCACAGATCGTTGTTGCCCCACTTGCCACTACTGATGGTAAGGCATTCACTGTAACCGTTACTTGATCGGTATTCGTACATCCGTTTGTTGTTCCTGTTACCGTGTAAGTAGTTGTTGTGGTTGGAGATACTGTTGCCGTAGCATTCGTTCCAGCTCCATTATTCCAAGAATAAGATGTTGCACCTGATCCAGTAATCGTTGCTGATTGACCTGCACAGATTGTCGTTGCTCCGCTCGCCACTACACTTGGTAATGGATTTACCGTTACCGTTACTTGATCCGTGTTTGTACATCCATTTGATGTTCCCGTCACTGTATACGTCGTAGTTGTTGTTGGAGAAACAGTCGCTGATGCATTCGTTCCTGCTCCATTGTTCCAAGAATACGATGTTGCTCCTGATCCAGAAATCGTTGTTGATTGACCTTCACAGATTGTTGCTGCTCCCGATGCACTCACGTTTGGAATCGCATTTACTGTAATATAGTTCGTGCTTGTTTGAGCATCTGATCCATTCGAGTTCGTCGCAGTTAAGGTTACTGTGTATGTTCCTGATGCTGCATACGTATGCGTTGGGTTTTGAGCCGTTGATGTATTGGCATCTCCGAAGTTCCAACTCCATGATGTTGGAGTATTCGTTGAAAGATCGCTGAAGCTTACTGCATCATTCGCACAAATAGTTGTCGTACTTGCACTAAAGTTAGCTACTGGTGGTAGCCCAGATGGTACATTGTAGATCCCTACACCGAATCCTGAGAATCCAGTAGTAAATGAAGATGTGAATGTTACATCTGTTCCGAAAACACCTAACGTCGCTGCAGCGCTACTAATCGTATATGTACCTGCTGTTGCTGGGGTAACGTCACTGATTTGATTATTACCATCAACTTTAACGATCTCAGCATTATTTCTGCTGTTTCCTGTTGCGGCCTCCCAAGCTGCTACCTCTGCCTCTTCGTAGTATAAGGTTACGTCATACGCACCAGATGGATTCGCGTTTTGAGGTACAATTGTAAACGTTTTTGAATGCAAGTAATCAGCGGTAGTAGCAGTATTGAATTGAACTGCTGTTGGAGTTGTTCCTGGACGATCCACTTCGACAGTAACACATCCGTAATCAAATGAAGAGGTATTATCTAAAGATAACATCACGTCTCCAGAAGTTGGATCATAGAAGTGAACCGTTTCATTTGGTCCAAGATCCGCAGTCATTCCAGTTCCTGTGTTAATTGCTGTTTGAATTCCGATCGAACCTGTTCCCGTAACAACAACGTTATCGACAGTACAACCGTACAGCCATCCTGTTGCATCGCTGTATTTCACTTTCAATACAACGTTGGCATTTCCAACGTATGGTGATAGATCGAAGTTTTGTGCAATCCAATCTATGTCGACTAATGACGCTACAAGTGGTCCAACTAACACATCGGCTCCACCGTTTACAGAGACATACACATCTGCATTCTCATTGTTTCCTTGGTATGTATTGTCTTCGAAATACGAATCGAACGTCAACGCTGCAGTAGTGTATCCTGTCAAATCAACTGATGGAAAAACTAAATCCACATCGTTCTGATCACAGTTACAGTCATCATCGTTTACCCATGCGAAGTTCGTAGCATTTGTAGTTGGAATTGCATATGCTGCTGATGAAGCCGCCGCGTTATTTCCTACTTGCCACGGAGTATCTGTTGGAGTTCCATTGTTTACTGTTGAAAATCCTCCTAATCCAGCTTCAAAATTCTCCGAAAGTACCGTTGTTGTTACGACAGAACCTCCTGGAGCCAAATCATCATCATTGATGGTAATCGTTACCGTTTGATTGATTGTTCCTACAACTGCATCTCCACTATTTGCGTTCAAGGTGTACGTTAAAATAATCGTTTCGTTTCCTTCAACTAACGCATCGTTGTATACACGAATCGTGATATCTGATGATAAATTCGCACTGTTCAATGTTGTTGTTCCATTCAATAAATCGAAATCAGCACCTTGTGTTGCTGTACCTCCCGTTGCCGAAACTACGACATCTGCATTTTGTGATGGCGCAGAACCAATGGCAATTGGCACAATAATATCAACATAAGGTAAACAAGCACTTGAAGGGTTTGTTGTGGTTCCGTTACCTTCATCTTCAGTGTAGGTATCATTCAAAAAACTCACTTGTGGAGAACATGTTGGGATATCAAAAGAAGAAACGCGAGTAGACCATTGCGCAGATGTATTGAAACACCCTGTATGCCAGAAGGTTTCTCCGTCAGATGGATCACAGTTCAATTGGAAGTAATCTCCCCATCTGTTCGATTGGTTTGATGCTGTTCCTGCTGCCAAAACCGTTTCTGGTTCCGTCATTACTCCAAGTGGATCACATTCTTTACGTCCTGTATACCTTAATGATGGGTGTACAGTACTGCTTCCTGCGCTGTATGCGAGTCCAATGTTACCACTTGCAGAAATACTAATTGAGGCCATCCATCTGTTAGTAGCATCTGGAGAGTATGTTCCTTGTTGGTGAATTTGCCAAGTTCCAGAAGTACCTCCTGTTCTTCTTAGCTCGTACCAACGAACACCTCCGCGATCTGTATTATTCACGTCTGTTACGTGACAACAAACGATTGATTCGTGTGTTCCGAAGTTTCTGTAGTGAATTCTATTCATCAATAATTCACGTAGTGGATCGAGTAATACTCCTGTCCCTGGTTGCGGGAAACATTGGAAGGATGTATACCCACACAATTCTGAATCGTGAGGGGCAGTTGCAATCGATTGCACCTGAGAAAGTGTGCTGTTCGTTGGCGTTACCCAATCAATATCAAGTTCCCACATTTCTAATGCATCTGTAAACCCTGCAGCATTTGACCACGCATCATCTCTCAAACGCATCAACAATGCTGGCTGACCCGCTGGAGGAACGGCTACTCCGTTCATACTAACTGGCGTCGAAGCCTGAAAACCGATTGTCGGGAAATTTCCTTGACTAAATTGTTGAGCAGTAGTAGCTACACCCGCAAGCATATCCGTTCTGTTGAAAGCGAAAATATCTGGTGTATTCACGTTTGCTGTCATTACATATTCATTCTCCCAAATAGAATATTTCGGATAATCTGGGAATCCTCCTGGAGAGTTGAATGAATAGGTGTGATATGTTCCTCCGGGATCTGGAGTGGTGGAAATAGCAATGTGTAAGTTATTCCCAGATTGCGAGAATTCACTTAAGAACCAACGATCTGCACGCTGATCGTACATAACAATTGGATCTCCTGCTCCTCCTGGTAATGACATAAAGTTATCGAAATACACTTGCCCTCCTTGCGGAATACCCGTTTTCGAATACACTTGAATGTACGATCCAGATCCTCCGTTGATCATTTGGACAACATGGTTCGGACCAACGTCCAAACTTGGATCGGCAGGGTTCACACCTGTGTATCCCATTCCGTCCCAACCAACGCCAAGAGCTTTCGTAGGAGGTGCCGGTGGAGCGTAATTTTGCTGCCATGCTGGATCGTCTCCTGAAGGTTGTGCATTTGAATTTACGAATTGGTTTCCGTTCCAACCACTCTTCGGATGGTATCCGATTTTCTCGGTTTTGGTGATTTCATTAACGGTTCCTGGGGGTTCAACAAATTGATCTAGGCGCCCTGTCACTCCGTGATACGTCACGGGAACAGATGTTGAGTGCACCGCGTCTGCTTTTTGTTGTGCATAGGAGAATAACCCTATGGACACAAAAGCAAGCGAAAAGCTCAGCTTTTTCATAAGTGTAGTTTTAACAGTTCAGGTGGCTAATTTATTAAAATTGCCTGAACTATTGGAATCGAACTTTTGCCTAAACTCAAATAAAATCAACTGTGAGTTGTTAATATCTTAACGGAAGCTCGAATTATTGTCAGTATTTCAAACTTCACTAAACCGATTAAGCTATTGGAAGTCAAATACTTAACAATGAGCTTAATCTGTACAACTAGCAACTATAGAAACAGACAAATTGATGCGCATTATTGTGAAGAACTTTTCGATAATTCGACAAAATTGATTTTTTACTCGACGAATTTTATGCTTTGAATTACGATAGGTCGACCTTTTTGACATTCCGACTGCATAATTCTCGAAAAAGTAAATTCAATCGAAACTTTCAGGCCATCTTTCTTGAATTTTTCCTCCAATTCGATGGGCATCAAGAGCACTTTTTGCCCTTCTTCTTCCATCTCTAAGAGAACAGCACAACCTTCATCCGCAAACTTAGTCGTCACGATTGCTGGTGTGCCAGATGCTTCCTGTGTTTCTTCCTTTGAGGTATTCGTTTGCATAGTATCTTCACATGAGGACGAACTCAATACCGCCAAAGTGATCAACAGAATAAACAGACGCATCATTCTTCAATTACATGTTTCTTCTATACTGACCACCTACTTCGAAAAGAGCTTCAGTAATTTGTCCGAGAGAAGCATATTTACACGTTTCCATTAACTGCTCGAACATGTTTTTGTTATTGATGGCTGCATCTTGTACCGCGCTGATTCCTTTCTGTGTTTGCTCTTCATTCCCTTTGTGAAGTGAATTCAGCATATCAATCTGATATTGCTTTTCATCTTCGGTAGCGCGAATCACTTCTTTTGGAAGAACCGTTGGAGAACCTTTCGAACTTAAGAAGGTATTAACACCGATAATTGGGAATTCACCTGTGTGTTTCAAGGTTTCATAATACAATGATTCCTCTTGAATCTTAGAGCGTTGATACATTGTTTCCATTGCTCCAAGTACGCCTCCACGCTCTGTGATACGATCAAACTCCGTCAGCACTGCGCTTTCTACAAGGTCTGTCAATTCTTCAATGATAAATGCTCCCTGCAATGGATTCTCATTTTTGGCCAACCCTAACTCTCGGTTAATGATCAACTGGATCGCCATTGCACGACGCACAGACTCTTCAGTAGGAGTTGTAATTGCTTCGTCATATGCATTTGTATGTAGCGAATTACAGTTATCATAGATCGCGTAAAGCGCCTGAAGTGTTGTTCGAATATCGTTGAAATCAATTTCCTGTGCGTGTAATGAACGACCAGAGGTTTGAATGTGGTACTTCAACATTTGCGCACGACTGTTTGCTCCGTATTTCTTTGCTAAAGCTTTCGCCCAAATTCTTCTAGCTACACGTCCGATTACTGCATATTCTGGGTCGATTCCATTCGAGAAGAAGAACGATAAGTTCGGACCAAATGCATTGATGTCCATACCACGGCTTAGGTAGTACTCTACGTATGTGAATCCATTCGCCAATGTGAATGCCAGTTGCGTAATTGGATTTGCTCCAGCCTCCGCTATGTGGTATCCTGAGATAGAAACTGAATAGAAATTTCGTACACCTTTATTGATGAAGTATTCCTGCACGTCTCCCATCAACCTCAATGCGAACTCAGTTGAGAAAATACATGTGTTCTGGGCTTGATCTTCCTTCAAAATATCCGCCTGAACGGTTCCCCGAACTTGCGTTAATGTTTTTGCTTTGATTTCATCATACACCTCAGCAGGTAAAACCTGATCTCCCGTTACACCCAGTAACATCAACCCAAGTCCATTATTTCCTTCTGGTAAATCTCCTTGGTAACGTGGACGTTCGGATCCTTTCGCTTTGTATATCTCAACAATCTTTGCTTCGATTTCTTTCTCTAATCCGTTTTCCGAAATGTATTTCTCACAGTTCTGATCAATCGCTGCATTCATGAAGAATCCAAGTAGCATCGGTGCAGGACCGTTAATTGTCATTGAAACAGAAGTCTTTGGGTCGGACAAATCGAATCCAGAATACAATTTCTTGGCGTCATCCAAACAACAGATCGACACACCCGCGTTCCCGATCTTTCCATAGATATCTGGACGCAAATCTGGATCGTTTCCGTACAAGGTCACAGAATCAAATGCTGTCGACAAACGTTTCGCAGGCATTCCCAAACTTACGTAGTGGAAACGTTTGTTCGTACGTTCTGGGCCTCCTTCTCCTGCGAACATTCGCGTTGGATCTTCTCCTTCACGCTTGAACGGGAAGAGTCCAGAAGTGTATGGGAATTCTCCTGGAACATTTTCCTGCAAAGACCATTTCAAAATATCACCCCATCCTGAATACTTGGGCATAGCAATTTTTGGAATTTGCGAATGCGACAAGGACTCAGTGTGCGTTTGAATTGACAGCTCTCTGTCACGAACCTTAAATTTGAAAACTGGTTCAGTGTATAATTTCTTTTTCTCCTCCCATTTCTCAATAATGAGCAGGTTTTTAGGATCGAAATTCAATTTCTCTTGCTCATATGCTTCCTGCAATCCTTTTACTAAACGATCCTTGTCTTCAAGGTCCGAAGTTTCTAAGGTTTTGATCGAAGAATGCAAACCAAACAGTTTATCAGCAACTTTTACCTGCTGAGCAACCCATGTATCGTAATGACGGTTATTCTCGGAAATTTCAGACAAATAGCGCGTACGCTCAGGTGGAATCACGTAAATCTTCTCCGACATTTCATCAGAGATTTCGAAAGTCGACTCAAGGTCAATCCCTGTTTTCTCGACCAATTTATCCATCAACACTTTGTACAAGGTGTTCATCCCTGGATCATTGAATTGAGACGCGATTGTACCATAAACTGGCATCGTATCCGTTTTCTCCTCCCACAAGTTGTGATTTCTTTGATATTGTTTACGTACATCTCGAATAGCATCGAGTGCTCCACGTTTATCGAATTTGTTGAGCGCAATAACATCAGCGAAATCAAGCATATCGATTTTCTCCAGCTGCGTTGCTGCACCATACTCCGGCGTCATCACATACAATGACATATCCGAGTGGTCTAAAATCTCCGTATCAGATTGTCCAATTCCAGACGTTTCGAGGATGATTA
>JBGCDF010000354.1:0-3251 GCA_045105095.1 Crocinitomicaceae bacterium
TAGCCATTTAGCCATTTAGCCATTTAGCCATTTAGCCATTTAGCCATTTAGCCATTTAGCCATTTAGCCATTTAGCCATTTAGCCATTTAGCCATTTAGCCATTTAGCCATTTAGCCATATTGCTTAATTGGAACTAAGAATTTAGTTATTCATAAAGTAAGCATCAAAAAAATCCCGCCCCGATAGCAATCGGAACGGGAAAGTTATTTAATGGTGCTAACCTAACTCTAGTTAATATTCGTCTTCGTTGAAAAGGAAATCTTCCCTGGACGGATAATCCGGCCATATTTCTTCAATACTTTCGTAAGTCTCTCCCTCATCTTCAAGTGCTTGAAGATTCTCTACCACCTCAAGAGGTGCACCAGTTCGGATAGCAAAATCTATCAACTCGTCTTTCGCTGCCGGCCATGGTGCGTCTTCGAGATATGATGCTAATTCTAATGTCCAATACATATTCCTCTGTTTTATTTGTTGTTTGCCGCAAAAGTAATTTTTATTTGAAATAATCCAAATAAAATCGGAAAAACTTTAAAGGGAAGTAGTAAAATCCGAATTCCAACCTTGACAAAAGAATGCGTTTACATACGTGCAACCCATGGATGTTCAACGGCATTCAAGTCTTTGCTAAGTTTTCTACTCAGAACGAAAAGATAATCACTCAAACGATTTAAATAAGTCAGGAGAATGGGATGAATAGGTTGATCCGCATTCAAGTCAACCGAAATGCGCTCAGCTCTTCTGCAGACACATCTTGCGACATGACAGTATGAAACCGTTGTGTGTCCACCTGGAAGAACGAAGCTCCTCATTGGTTCCAGCGTTTCATCCATTTGATCAATCCAGTTTTCCAAATTGGTAACGTCTCCTTCAATAATTTCAGGGAGTTTCATCTTCGAAGCTTCAGGATCTGCTGCCAATTGAGATCCCATTGTGAATAACCTGTCTTGAATTTCCAGTAATTGCTTCACTGTTTCAGCAGCAATTTCCTGATCGCGAATAAGTCCGATGTATGAATTCAATTCGTCAACCGTTCCATAGGCTTCAATTCGAAGGGAACTCTTCGGGACCCGCGTTCCACCAATAAGCTGTGTTGTTCCCTGATCTCCCTTTTTTGTATATACTTTCATGATTCTGATTCTTCTAATTTTTTCAATTTGACATTGAGTTCTCTAATACGAGCTGCTTTTCCAATGTTTCTGATATTTTTTGCGGTCTCTGTGTAGTACACATGAATGTTTTCAAGGAAGTTAAGTTGGAACTTGATCCATTCTAGATCCGTCATTGTTCGGTCTTCGTTTTCGTATTCCTGACGAAGTTTATTGGCAATGGCGTAATAATCCGGTCTGCCAAGGTAGTCATGATCGGCATCGCACATGATCATTTCCATCAAACTATCGGGTTCTTCGCTACGTTTCGTTGTGTTGATAATCTTCACAACGATTTCGACCTGAATATCTGAATACCCAAAGTCAGGTAGCATGGATTTCGCCATGTTGATCGCAAAATCTTCATTTTCTTTGTTCGAATAGATATATCCTGCATCATGGAACAAGGCGGCAGTTCGGAGCAATAAGATAGACTCAGGGTCCACACCTTCCAATTTTGCGTAGCGGATCGCAGCTTTCTCTACATTGAGCGTGTGCGGCACATCATGATAAACGACTGTTTCAGGCAGCAAGGAACGCAAGCGTGTGAGAATGTTCTCACGCATCTGATCAAAGTCCATTGAGGCAAGTCCACAAACCGTTCTCAGCTTAGCTGAAGGGAACAATCCATTTCCATCCATTGAATGTTGGCTCTTGATCTTACTGAGGTAAAACATTTCGATGCTCCCACCTCGTTTGTGAATATCAATTTTTCCTCTGGGAATCGTTTCAAAGTATGAGCCAATTCCATCAGCAATATTTGAAGTAATGGTAATATTTCCGCTTTTCGTTACTTCTTCCGCTCTGGAAGCAATGTTTACAGTATCTCCCCAGACATCGAAACTAAATTTGGTAGAGCCAATGATCCCTGCGACTAGCGGTCCCATGTGCAAACCAATTCGAATTTCCCAGAAATCCTTGCGCATGGCGATGGCAATATCTCGCTCATTACGCATGAAATCACGAATTTCAATAGCTGCTAAACAAGCACGGATTGCAGGTCTGGGCTTTCCTTCGGTAACACCAGAAAGTGCCATGTACGCATCTCCAATTGTCTTGATTTTCTCTAACTTATATTTATCGATGATACTATCAAATTTCGTGAAATAGTATTCTAGCCGCTTAATAAGTCCAAGCGGATTAATGTTTTTGGCCTTGGAAGAGAAATCAACGAAATCGGTAAACAAAACAACTCCGTTCTGAATCCGCTTTGGTGAAAATTTACCACCTCGGCTCAATTCTCCTAAGATAGAATCTGGGAAGATGTTACTCAAGAGCTGAGCAATTCGTTGGTCTTTGTAAAAAAGCGACTTATAAACTTCAATCTTACTTCGAATCAAATTAGGATTGAAGGGGGTAGAAATGTAATCTACGGCTCCTTGCTTAATGCCTTTTACCAGTTTGCTGGAAGAACTACCTTCCTTGCTGATTAAAATGATGTACTGATTTCGAAAATCGTTTTGCTTCTGAAGTTCTGTTAATTCTTCGACCGCTTCTCTGGATTCTTCAACATCGATCAGGATAATACCAATTTCCTTTTTCTCAAGGATAGAAATGGCAGTTTCCATTGATGCGGCAAGCAAAATGTTGTTCCCACTTCCAGTGAGCATTTCTTTCAAGCCGATGCGCATTTTTTTGTCGCTCTCAATGACCAATATGTTGATAAACCGTTCCACTAGAGTTCAATTTGCTCAATTGTCATGGGCGCTTTTTTTAGCTCCAATATTTTCTGAATAACTTCATCGACAACTGCATCGGGGCAACTGGCCCCAGAGGTTATGATAATATTCGTGTGTTCTTTTTCAGGTAAGAAAGAACCCTGCTGTTTCAACTCTTTTGTATGAATGTTGAAAGATTGGATGTCTTCGGTTGATGTAATTTCCTGTTTGTTCTTGATGAAGTAGGTCGGGAATTTTGGTTCCAATAACTCTACCAGATGAGAAGTATTGCTACTGTTGTATCCACCTACAACCACCGCCAAATCTGCGTCCGTATTCAATAATTCAAGTGTTGCAGACTGATTATCATTTGTTGCATAACAAAGTGTATCTCTGGTATCGGAAATATGTTCTTTGATGTTTTCCTCACCATATTTTTGAATCATA
>JBGCDF010000355.1:0-3058 GCA_045105095.1 Crocinitomicaceae bacterium
ATCAGCAGCACTACCGTTATACAGGACAATTTAAACGAGTTCCCGCCAGACTTCATAGAATTTGATCAAGCTCTCAATTCTGGAAACATTGAATTTCACACGAACCACACGAGCCAAAGCTTCCTCAATACCGTTTCGTCAGGAGGTGGATTTACGTTCGAACAAAACGGAATCAAAAGACCGCTCATTTATTCAGCAAGTTCTGATATTCTTGGTACTACCGTAAATGGAAACATTCTCGGTATGGTCGGACTGTTCAATGTATCACAAGTAACGGGCCCATATTGTGCGCCAGGTGACTATAGCCTTGAAGTAATGGATAAGTACAGTCGTGGTTACCTTGTAACTCAAGAAATGATTGAGACACATTTGTCTGAAATAACCGCTGGAAATCCCAACTATAAAATTCCTTTCGGTATTCGGGAATGGCCAGCACACGGTGATGCTACTTTAGGACAAGCAGCAAATCTCGCAGGATTCTTTGACCAAAACGGGAATGGCATATACGAACCTGAATTGGGAGATTATCCATCTATTTATGGCGATCAATGTTTGTTGAACATTTACCACCAACATCCAAATTCACCGAACAGTGCATCAATCGAAACGCATCAATACTATTTCACTTTTGATTGTGACTCTTCTGAGACATTAAACAACACCGTATTCATACGCACTGATAACTTCACCCGAAATCAAACGTTTTTTAATGCTTACGAAGGAGATCGCGTAGATTTTGAAATTGGAAGTCCATTTGATGACTACATTGGAACAAACGTTGAATTAGGAATGATTTATGGCTACAATGCTGATAACAATGACGCCTCGCCATTGCCGAATACTGGTTTTAACGATACGATTCCTGCAGCGGGAATGATTGCACTTCAGGGCCTAAACTTACAAGAAGATGGAATCGACAATTTCACAACTTACATTGGTGGCGTGCAATCCAACGGTATTGGTTTTGCTGATGGAATTGTCGACAACGAATACTTCACGCTAGAATCCTCATACAGCTATGATTCCCCAAGTGGAGCATATCCTACTGATTTAGTGAGCATGGAAAATGTAATGAAGGGACTTTATCCAGATGGTTTGCCAAAATCGATCGGTAACGTGGATATACGCCATGATTATTTTGGTTCGTCTGATCCTCTTTTCTATTCATCATTTGGCACAGATCACGGCAATGACAATTCAGAATTAGGCAATCTTAATCCAAGTGGAGATAGAAGAATGTCAAGCGCTTCAGGGCCCGGTCTTTTAATTCCAACGGATACAGCGGTACTATTAAAAGCATATGTCGTAGGCGTTGACGCTATCAATCTTTCACCATCGAATAGCGTTGATCGTTTATTCGAACATGGCCAGGTTCTTCGCGATGCGTATGCACAAAACGCTCTGTCCTGCGGAAACACATTTGACACCTACGTTTCCAGCAGTGTTCTATCCGTTGAAGAAGAAACAGTTACACAAATCGTTGCGTACCCGAATCCTGCGAATCAACAGATTCAATTTAACGGAATTACGGGCGTAGCAAGCATAACGATTTTCGACCTGAACGGACGTATCGTAATTTATGACGAAGGGATTAATGATCATCAGGCCATCGATGTTTCACCTTTGGACAAAGCCGTCTATTTCATTCAGATTGACGACGAAAATGGATCACAAACGATTCGAATGATTAAGCAATAATGTCGGAACAATGTTAGTTCGACAAAGGAAGGCGCATTCTTCGGAGTGCGCTTTCTTTTTATTCAAAAGAGCTTTTCCCCTAGCTTATTCTCAACTCCCGGAATTCCTTGAAGTCCTCCAGTATGGATAAACAGTATATTCGAATTATCGTACTCTGAAGATTCGAGTTGTTGCATTAACTCATACATAGCTTTACCTGTATAAATTGGATCAAGTTTGATCGAATGCTGCTGATAGAAAGCTCGAATAAAATTGATCAGTTCATCTGTAAACTTTGCATATCCTCCAAAGTGAGCATCAGGATGAACAATTACCCTTTCCAATAGATCACTGATCGTTTCTGCGTCAATTCCTGTTTTAGCGAAAAGAGCTTTCATTTCTTCAATGGAGTCGAATCCTTTCAATGCTGGAACAACATGCACCCTTTGATTTGATTTCGTTCCGAAAACAACTCCACAACTCGTTGTGGTCGTTCCTTGCGCCAAAAAAATATGATCGAATTCTGCATCAAATTCCTTCATGAGTTCCTGACAGCCGATCATTCCATAATAGTTGGCACCACCTTCTGGGACCAATTGCAAGCTTGGAAAATCCGCTCCGAGTGTCTCATGATAGGCCTTATCATTTCGCATGGCATATTCCTCCCTCGAAATAAACTTCAGTTCCATTCCGAGTTCCGCGCATCGTTTTAAGGTTGAGTTGCTTTCAGCGTTCAATTCTTCTCCTCGAACAAGACCGAGTGAAGCTAAACTGGCCTTTTTGCAAGCCGCTGCTGTCGCCACCAAATGATTGGAATAGGCACCACCAAAGGTGAGAATTCCATCTTTCTTTTTCGATTCACACAAAGCGATGTTGTACTTGAGTTTTCGCCATTTATTCCCAGAAATCTCCTGATGGATCAAGTCATCGCGTTTGATGAACAATGAGATTCCCCGATTCTCAAAAATTGGCACTTTTATTTCCTGAAGAATTGACCGTTTTGTATCCATTAGTAGCAAATTCTCGACAAATATCCGTTAAATTTGCCGTATGTCAGATGATATGTCAGGATTTTCCAAACGAAGTAAGCTCGCAGATGAGGATTACTACATGAGTCCAGAGGGATACATTGTCTTTACTGAGTCCTATCTTTTAAAGCGCGGCTACTGTTGTAAAAACGGATGTAAGCACTGTCCTTATGGGTTTGATCTCAAAACTGGTAAAATTGCTCCAAAATCTTAACCAAAGTACTTAATTCGTATTAAGGTCTCGCACTTTTTATCATTCGTTTCATTTTCCTCATTGATTCATCATTCGAGGTAACTAAATTGAGCGTATCGCCCTTGACGTGCCAAACAGTGGTATCTACTAAAACTGTACC
>JBGCDF010000356.1:0-2737 GCA_045105095.1 Crocinitomicaceae bacterium
TATGATACTTCCGTGAACTTAACAGTAAATCCAAATCCTACGGTATTCGCAGGAAATGATACTACGGTGTGTGTGGGAGACTTACTTCAGTTGATGGGTGATTTATCAGGTCCTGGTGCATCCTCCCTGTGTGATTATTCATTAATTCTAGAGGATACCTTTGGTGATGGTTGGAACGGAAATACAATTACAGTTACCGTCAACGGAGTTGCTACAGATTACACACTAGCTGGAGGAAACGCGCAAACATTTACGATACCTGTGCCAACAGGTACCACCGTTACAGTCACTTTCAATGCAAATGGAGCATTCGTGGATGAATGTTTTTATTCCGTTGAGGATGAAAGTGGAACGGTTGTGTTCAGTCAAGGCCCCAATCTTGCTGGCGTAATCACCGATACCTTCGTTCCAAATTGCGCACCTGATTTTGTATTCGATTGGTCTCCGCCAGCTTCATTGAATGATCCGACGATCATCGACCCAACACTGACGGCAACAACTCAAGAAACATTTACGCTTTCGGTTTACCCAATTGGACATCCTTTATGTGTGGAGACAGATGATATCACTATTTCTGTTGCTGCGACTCCAGATGCTGGGCTAGACGCTTCAGTAAGCTTCTGTTCTTCCGCCAACCCAATTGACTTATTCCCATTGTTAGGAGTAACGGCAGATGTCGGAGGAACGTGGGAAGGACCAAATGGAAACGCGGTTACAATGCCATATGATCCTGCAACAATGCCTGTTGGAGATTATACCTACTCGGTTGGGATAAGCGGTTGCGATGATTCAGCGGTTGTGTCCGTTTCTCAGATTATTACTGAAATCTCGACTATTACACCCGTCGATATTTCGTGCAATGGTTTAGCGGATGGTTCGATTGATTTTACGGGAGTCAATTTTACAGAATATACCGTGAATGGCGGCCCTACAATTATCGCTGGTTCTCCAGTAAACATTTCTGGGCTGAGCGCAGGAGCTTACACAATTGTCGTTACCTCGCCTGACGGGTGTACGGATACAGAAACGGTAAATATTGCTGAACCTGCTGTCCTTACCTTGGTTGTAAATCCAACAGATGCAACATGTTTCGGATTATGTGATGGATTGGCACAAGCGGTACCTGCTGGAGGAACTCCGCCTTATGCCTTTGTATGGAATCAAGGGGTAAATGGCGATCAGGTTGGAAACGCATCAGGAATTTGTGCGGGCAACTACGATGTTGATGTAGTTGATTCAAGAGGATGTACGACAAACGCTACGTACTCAATTGGAGAACCTGCGAACATATTCCCCGGTTTGACTCCAGATACTACTTCGGGGTGTTTCCCTCATCAAGTGGATTTTGTGAATACTTCTGGCTCTCCAGATATCGTAACTACGGAGGTCGATTTCGGAGATGGTTCGATTCAGTCTTTCGTTGGTCTGAATCCGTTTGAACACACCTACGCAAATGCTGGGACATACACAGTAACGATGACTGTGACAACGGTAAACGGTTGTCAGTATTCGCAGACATATGTCGACTTGATTATCGCGCACAATGAGCCGAACGCGAACTTCTTCATCAACCCAAATTTTGTGTCGATGTTAGAGCCAACGGTGAACTTGTACAACTCCAGTTCGCTCGACGTGACTAGTTGGAACTGGACGATTAATGGCGCGGAAACAGCACAAACAGCAACTACGGAGAACGTATTGAATGTGAGTTATCCTGAGGATATTCCGGGAGATTATGAGGTGACCTTGATAACGGAAAACACATTCGGATGTATTGACTCAATTACACGTTTCGTAACGGTTGTCAATGATGTGATTCTCTACGCGCCCAATACCTTTACGCCAGACAATGATGAGTTTAATCAGAGCTGGGAATTCCATATCTCGGGCATCGACATCTTCGATTTCAATCTGAAGATCTTCAATCGTTGGGGCGAAATTGTCTGGGAAAGCAACGATCCTTCTGTTTCCTGGGATGGAACGTACAATGGGAAGATTGTGCAGGATGGAACGTATACGTGGTTTATGGAATGTGCGGATGCCCAGAATGATAAGCGCTATACATTTAATGGGCATATTAATGTGATTCGCTAGAAGCTTTTTTTGGTTGTGCTGATTCTTTTTTGACGGGGCTATTTGTATCTTGTGCAGATATGCTTATCCGTTTGTACGCAATTGTACGCAATTGTACGCGTTTGTTTCGGATGAGTGGAGGATAGCCAAGTGTTATGAGTAACTACAGCCACTGTAATGCGAAACACTGAACCATTTTAGAAAAAATGAAAATTACTAAAACCACAAATCCAATTCACTTTGAAGATCTTGACCCGATGAGATTTGAAGACTTGGCGTTTAGTATTCTATATAGAATAAAGAAATGGCATTCTATAAATCATCTTGGTAGATCGGGAAATGATGGTGGAATTGACATTGATGGAACCGAAATCAATGAAGATAAAAGCATAACTAAGTGGTTGATTCAATGTAAGAGGTACCAGAAAATTGGTCCGAAACTGGCTGAATCAATAGTTAGGGAGTTGAATAAAAAAAATCCAAAATTTGAGTATTTCCATCTAATTATTTCTTGTCCTTTAAGCAGGTCAGGTCACGAGAAACTTGAAAGTTTGAAAGTAGAATTAGGAATTAAGGAAATTCTTATTTGGACAAACTCTCATCTCGAAGCGATGCTTTATCATGAACTTCCGGATTTATTAAATATTTACTTTGGGATTAAAAC
>JBGCDF010000357.1:0-5306 GCA_045105095.1 Crocinitomicaceae bacterium
ATTTATCTTGTGCGTTCCTTCCCGTTGTCGTTAATTCATCAGAAACCGCGTCAAACAAAAACCTGAATTTTCGTTTCTTCCACCCGATCTTATTTCCGTATTCATAATCTTCTAAATGATTATCAACGAATTGACCAATGAGTAATACGCGAGATTTCCCTCTACTCAAATAGAATAAATCACCCGGCATAGCCAACGCAAATCGATCAAGATCAGTCAAACCATTTTCGTCCATCTCAGAAGTCTCCTTCATCGCCACTATGCCTTGATCAATACAGTATTGAATTTCCTGAATAGTAGGGAAATCTTCATCGTCAAAGGACAACTTAAAAATTGAATGCCCTTTTACGCCCAACTCACGATAACGCGCCTCATTTTCATCATTTCGATCCAAAATCACCTTATCCTTCACTGCTGCGAAGAAGTTCTCGACTTGCTTCTGCATGTCTTCCGAATCTTCAATTTTCTTCGAACTGATGAAATGATCTTTCAACCGATCATAAAGATGACAAATCAATCCGCGGTAGTCAATTTGAAAAAAGAGTTGAACGGCCGTTGTTTGTTTTGGATTGGATTTGTTGTAGATCGCCATCCAAACGTTATCAGAACCGAAATTCCTTGGGCCTTTGAAGTCGACCACGAACGGTTTGGCAACATGATCTTCGAGATCTAATGTCTCAATTAATTCAGCACCAAACTCACGCAAAAAATCCTTGATATTAAAGGACAACTCCTCACTGATAATTGGAAACAAAATCGAGAAATGTCCCCAGGCTCTGAAGCTATTTTTCTCGGCTTCGTTGTTCTCTTGCTCAATCATGGAATCGAGCATTTCTTTATTCACGTAGGTTCCATCGAGTAGTAATTTGATGATACGCCATCGCATGAAATTAACGGGCTTTCCTTCACTCCCGCTATAAATCGAAAGTAGCGATTCCAATTTGTTCCGAGAAACAAGATTAATGGCATCAAACAATTCATCATCACTCAACTTTAAGCTATAAAGTCGTGAAGCTTCGTACTTGATATCTGCTATTTTCGATCGGAAATTTTCCATGCGAGTAATCCTTCAGTGGGTAATCGTTTACAATATAACATGATAGGACGTAAGGGACTTACGTTTTCAGAAAAAGTTCCATCGAATTTTCATTCTCCCCTTTAACTGAACAAGCAATCCATTGTTAAGCTTTGATTTTCGATATCCAAACTGGTAGAGCAACTAACGCCATAGGTCGTGAGCATCGTTGTAACCATTCCCTTTCGACTCTTGGTTGCCTTCTGGTACTCGCTTTCCTTTTTCATCAGTTTGAGGTAATAATCCTTATTGACAGTGCAGATGTCGTTGTAAAATTTGAGCTCGCATAGATTAACGTATCCATCATCTCGGTCAATCACTAAATCAATTTGAGCCTCGGAGTTGCTCCAGCTAAAGTTTTTAGAGGTAATTTGATCACAGTTTAATCCCTTTTTGATCTGCTCAACATGCTTTAAACAAATGGTCTCAAACGCATATCCAGACCATGTAATGTATTCCTGTTTTTGATACAGTTTTGTCCAACTATTTCCGCGGAAATTACGGATAAATTGAAGGTGGAAGAGACAGAATTCATCGGATATTCTAAACAGAGTCGTCTTTCGATTGTCCCGATGCGCATCGTATTTTTGAACAAATCCAGATAGTATCAATTCTTCCAGACACTTGGAGAATTTTCCGCTAGATGTAGTATTCATCGCGGACAATATTTCTCCTCGTTTCATTCCTTTTTTCTGACCATCGGCTAATGCATGTATGACTTGTTCGTGGTATGAATTTTCGTCAAATAGCGATTTGAATACTTCAGCGAACTCGTTTTGTAGTTGGGCTCCTTTTTGAAAACAAATTCGGTCTATGGCATTAACTGAAGAGTCCTTTGGATCAATATGCTCCAAGTACTCTGCAACTCCTCCTAATGCCATGTACATTCTAAGAATATCAATGTCAGAATTGGCCATAGCCAACTTTTTATATTGAAAAAATGCTTTTGTTTCTTTCAAAGAGAAGGGATCGAGATGGATTCTTCGTGTAATTCGATTGTGCAGGCCTCCACGGTTTAAGATGACTTTTTTGAGCATGTATGATGCTGCGGATCCACACACTACAACAATTAAATCGCTGCGCGTTGTGCAATACGAATTCCAAAAACTTTCAAATGCTGACAGGAATCCAGATCTCTGCGTGTCTGCCCAAGGAAATTCATCGATGAAAATGACTTTCTTTTTCTTCGATTGCCTAATTGTTTTCAAGTAGTTCTTTAAAATGAAAAATGCGTCTAACCAATCCAACGGTTTTTCATCCTGAAACTCATCCGTAAAATCTCGAAGCTTCAGCATAAAACTTTTTATCTGAGCATCCCTTTGATTATCCTTTAATCCTTCAAATTGAAACACAAAATTGCCTTCAAAGAATTCTCGAATTAGATAAGTTTTCCCTATCCTTCTCCTGCCATAGACCGCAATTAATTCAGACCTTTGACTATTCAAAGAAGCTTCTAACTTCTCCTTTTCAAGTTCCCTACCTACAATTATTTTCGCCATACAAACATACTTGAGATGGTTCCAAAATTAGCTATTTTATTTCGTTTTGGAACTATCTCGAGATGGAATTGATTAATTGAGATGGTTCCAAAACGATTAATTTTTATGCTTTTTGGAACCATCTCAAGGCTGGTTCATTTCCAAATTGAATAGGGAAACTTCATTAATCTATAGAATATTTGAAGGTTTCACCACATCCTCTAGGGTCATCAATCACGACCAATTTATCGGCCTAGAGTGACTAAGGATTTTTACACTTACACTCCGTATTTCCCATTGTTTGAAGATCTTCAATCACACTGCAGAGTTTTGCTTTCATGTAGTTGATTTCTTCTTCCGTGTATGGAATTTTTGGAGCAATTTTCATGTGGTAAAGTGAGACAGGCTTTCCTGCTGCAGCGAATGCATTCTGGACATTCTCTACTTTGTAGTAAGAGTCATCGAAGTAATAGATGTTCTCGAATGGATATTTTTCCAAATATTCCAATAATGCGACTCCTTTATTTTTTCCTTTGGTATAAATGACATTATTCAGCATCACAACACCATTCTTCAATGCCAAACTATCCTCATCTAGGAAATCGAAATTGTTTTCGATCAATTCTAATTCTGTTGCTGAGGCCACAATAGGTGAATATCCACGAGATGTAAGTGCGATGGTCTTATTGCTCGGCTCTTCCAGCAAGTCCATTACTCCAGCTTGATCAGGAAATACTGGTGTCGTAGAAAGTGTTGAGTAAAACAATGGCGTTAACTCGCCGAACAAGCACGTTGAACTCACATTCAATTTCAAACTGGGATTTTCCTTGGTTTGCGCATACCACCAATCACTACCAAATTTGTTCTCATTGGTGATCAACAGCGTGTTATCAACGTCAAATACATACAATGAATTCGTGTTACGCGATACTTCGGCAATCACTTTTATAAAGTCGAGCTGAGTGTTTAAGGTAATGATACTGTCTTTAGGGTGGTCGCCAAGATTTTCAATCGGATTCCCACTACTAATGGCTGTTTCGCACGTACTCACAAAAGAGGAAAACGAGAAAAACATAACCGCTGAAAATATCGATTTCGCAAAAAACTGAGTGAATATGGTCATAAAGAGTGTGTGTTTAACTTCTTACACCAAAAATAGCAGATTGAACGAAACTACCCTACAGTATTTCTACTTGTTTTCGTCACACATTGATCATTTTTCAGAAGTAAGGTCGAAGAAAAAATCATTCAAAATGAATTTATTTTAGAGCAACACAACATCACTGAATCAAGCGATGTGTCTAAGGTTTCCGTACATACCAAGCTAGGAATCCAATAGTTAATTCCATTTCTCTACAAACGAAATTGAATTCAAATCGCGTGTACTCTGGTGAACTTTAAATTCCTAAAAAATATGAGAACAACTAAATCAATACACATTTTTGCAGTTGGCCTTTGCCTTTCCATTGGAGGGTTTTCAATTGCACAAGACGCTGATATGGATGGCTTTCCAGTGCCAATCGATTGTAACGATAACGATGCGAGTATCAATCCTGCTGCTCCGGAAATTCTGGGAGATGGTATCGATAACAACTGTGATGGAATCATTGACTCTATTACCACGATAGTATGGACTGGTGGTGGTAATGGAACTGGTGTTGATGCAGATGGAGATGGATTCCCAGATTTCATCGATTGTGATGACAACAACGCTGCGATAAATCCAGGAATGCCAGAAATCATGGGAGATGGCATCGACAACAACTGTGATGGTCTTATCGACTCCGTTTACACTGGTAACGGTGGAAATGGCGCATGGATTGATGCTGACGGAGACGGATGGTTCGATTTCGAAGATTGTGACGATAACGATCCAAACGTGAATCCAGCAATGCCCGAGATCCTAGGAGATGGCATCGACAACAACTGTGACGGACTAATCGATTCGACGTACACTGGTAACGGTGGAGGTCCAACGGGATATGTTGACGCCGATGGTGATGGCTTCCCAGATTTCATCGATTGTGATGACAACGACCCTAACGTGAATCCAGCAATGCCAGAAATTATGGGTGATGGAATCGACAATAACTGTGATGGTTTTATCGACTCCGTTTACAATGGAGGACCAGGATTTGTAGATGCTGACGGAGACGGATGGTTCGATTTCCAAGATTGTGATGACAACGACCCGAACGTAAACCCGGGAATGCCAGAAATCATGGGAGATGGAATTGACAACAACTGTGATGGATTAATCGACTCCACATGGACAGGTGGTGGAAATACTACATGGGTTGATGCTGACGGCGATGGATATCCTGATTTCATTGACTGCAACGACAATGACTCAACTATAAACCCAGGAGCAATAGAAATTATGGGAGACGGAATTGATAACGATTGTGATGGATTAGTAGATATGCCTTCACAATGGGGAGGAAATACTCCAATTCTATTGGCTGATGCTGATGGAGACGGGTATCCGGCAATCATCGATTGTGATGACAACGATCCAAATGTGAACCCAGGAATGCCAGAAATTCCAGGAGATGGAATCGATAACAACTGTAATGGCGTGATTGATCTGAACATTTCGATTGGGAACACACCAACACCGAATGCATCGTCCGACCACTTAGTTAAAGTGAGTAACGAGCTAATTTCAAGTGTTGGACCGAACCCTGTATCAAGTATGTTGAAAGTAACTTTGCAGCCTGAGACGGAAGCAAATGCTCAAATTCTTGACATGG
>JBGCDF010000358.1:0-8329 GCA_045105095.1 Crocinitomicaceae bacterium
CAGGTCGAGCGGATAATCCGGGAGAAGCCTTAACCTTCGTCACAGAAGAGGATGAACACCATTTCAAAGTAATCCAAAAGAAGATGAAAAAAGTTGTGGATTTAATCGATAATGAAGAGGTAACTTCCATGATTGAGTCAACTAAATCAACTATCTATTCGAATCGACGAAAGGCTAATTCAAAGTATGCGAAGCGATAAACTTAGGCTGATCTTACTTTCCGACAATGATACACATACTCTGGAGGGAAACCGCCTAAACTAACGATATCACATTCGTGATCTCAATCCGAATCCTTACCGAATGACGACAACATGCCCCGTCATTTGGTCTTCTACGAGATCACTAAATTGATACAAAACTTTCCAAGAGTACATTCCGTCAGGAACTATTTTCCCCAAATAGGTAGCATCCCATTGAATGGAAATATCGTTTGTTTCAAAGATAATCTCACCCCAACGATTATAGACCGCCAATTCAAATTTCGCTAATGGACATCCAGCCACCGCTCCAAACGTTTCGTTCAAATTACTACTATTTGGTGTGAAAGCATTCGGAACAAATAGTTCGCAGTAGCAGTTTTTGAGTATTGAGCTGAACTGAGCAGTATCACTTCCACATTGATTGATAGCAATAACCTCGAAATTTCCTGGTTGATCGATCGTGTAACTGGATGCTATACTGCCATCCTGCCAAACATAGGATAGACCTGTTTCTTGAGTAAAAGAAATGAACTCAGACTCATCTTGGCACAATTCTATATTCGCTTGATCAATACTTGGTGGATTGGTCATAGAAACAATCACCGAATCTGAATTTACACAACCATCGACGTCTACTGTTACCCAATAGGTTCCCGCTTGTACAACATCAATACTGGGAGAAGAAGATCCTGTAGACCAACTGTAACTGGCATTGAGCGTTAATACATCCAAGATTAGTGTACCATTTGAACAGAACGACGTGTCGTTTCCGAGATCCACCAATGGATCTGATCCAAATACAATGTCAATAGAATCGGTCGCTGTGCAGAAACCGTTATCCAGTGTCACAAAATAAGTACCACTGTTACTTGCAGAATATGTCGGACTCATACTCCCATCTTGCCATAGATAGGAAACATTCGGACTTGTAACATCCAATGTAAGCGCTTGACCGTCACAAACAGTAGTATCGTTTCCTAGATTAATAGTTGGAGGTGTCAACATCACAATATTGACAGTATCGCTATCCGAGCAATTTCCAACACTTACCTCGACAAAAAATTGTCCAGAGTTCGTTACACTAAAAAATTGATTCGTACTACCATCTTGCCAAGCATACACTGCGCCTGTATTTTGAGCATCAAGAATGAAGGGAATACCTTCATCACAAAAAGTAGAATCATTTCCGAGATCAACAACTGGGATTGGAGGGTTCAAGACTACGATAGAGTCCACCGAAGTACAGCCCCCACTCCCTACTTCCACAGCGTAAACTCCTGCGGCGTTCACATTAAACGTAGGTAAGGTACTTCCATCTTGCCAAAGGTATGTACCACCAACAAATCCGGCATCTAGCAGTAGATTAACATTCCCACATATAACAGTATCATTGCCCAAGTTAACGGTAGGAAGAGGAATAAAAATAACATTTACCGTATCAGAATTTGTGCATATTCCATCAGCAACTTCGACAAAATATTGGCCACTCTGAACTACCGTAAATGTTTGATTGGCACTACCATCTTGCCAAGAATAAGTCATTCCTGCATTTTGAGCATCTAATACTAAACTATTTCCTGCGCACAGAGTAGAATCGTTCCCTAAATCAACAATTGGTGAAGTCCCCATCGTAATATTAATCGAATCAATAACGGTACAGCCAGCATTAGAAACTTCCACCCAAAAAGCACCTGAATTTGACACAGTTAGCATCGGTCCCGTTGAACCGTCACTCCACAAATAAGTTGCATTTGGCGTTGTAGCATCTAAGGCAAACGATGCGACATCGCAAAGTGAAGTGTCCATTCCGAGATCCAAGGTTACCCCCGTCACTAGCGCATAAACGCTATCGGTAAAAATTGTACATCCAGATGAGGAAACTGAGACGGTATACCAGCCTGTATTTGTAATCGTTTGACTTTGTAAGTTATTCCCTGTATTCCAGGAATACGTATAGTTAGAATTCCAGTCAGCTTCAACGTTAACGACATCATTTTGACATAGAAATAAGGTATCTCCACTAACGATGGTATCAGTTATAGCTTCAACTAACTGTCCCGATTGGTTAAAATTTATGGCAGATGTCGACACAACAGGATCGCTCGTAGTCATCAAAAGTCCCGCTGAGACTAATGGATAGTTTTGCTGAAAAGTGGGAATATTCGAAGTGTTTACCGAAAAGGGAGAAGTGCATCCAATTCCGTTAATCAAATTACCTGTAGTCAAATCAATTCTAAACAATACTATATCTTCTGCACCAAAAAAACCATTGGTACGACCGACCAAAAGTAGTTCGTTTCCATTCACCAATGAAGAATGATTTGCTCCTGGAATATATATGTCTTCGCTAGCCACGGATCCGTATGAATTAGACCAGAGAACATTCCCGAGCTTATCGGTTTTTAGAATAAATAAGTTCTTATTTCCATTATTGATATATCCAGATACTACATATCCACTTGGAACGGACTCTATGTGATATGTTCTCAAATCTTGACCTGTGGAACTAGTATACTTTTTCCCCCAGCTCATTATACCAGAAGAGTCGGTTTTGTACATTCCAAGTTCAAAAGGAACGCCTGTTGAACCAAATCTACCAGAGATCAGTCCAATTATAGAATCACCATCAAAATCTAAACCAACTCCATACAGTCTACCTCCATTGCTGGAAAAAGCATGAATATAGGTTTTACTCCAATCCAAACTTCCGTCGGGATTAATTTTTGTAATGCTCGGATGATAATTCATTTGTCCAGCTGGAGAATGAAATCTTCCCGCCATATATGAAGCGCCGTTCAGTGGATTTTTATCTATCGAATAGAATACCTCATCCAAACCATTTCCGATAGTTGAGATTGCGTAGACCGAATCCCAGACTTTAGCTCCTGTATTGGAGTCGAATTCAGCAATATAATTATCCTGATGACCGTTGTTCGTGTTTTGACTTCCACATGTTTGGTAGTTTCCATTATTCGCCTCAATCACCCCCAGTTCCCACATGTACGTATTGCTGCAATTCGTAATGCGTTTCCATATAATACTTCCAGCGGTATCCATTTTAAAGATAAAACCATTTGGGTTATTATTCGAGGTGGTTCTGGATGTACCGCAACCGATAATGTAATTATCTGATGTTATACCGATTTCCGTAACGTAGTCGGGATGGTTTGTGAATTGATATGAGTTGGCCCAAATAACTTCACCATTCGAGTTTAACTTGGTAATCATTGCATCATTCTGATGTGTTCCGCCAATAAATAAATCACCTGCCGTGTTCATGGTAATGCAACTACCATATTCATTACTGAGTGTACTTCCAATAACCGTAGTACCATTTTGTCCGAACGCAGAAACATAAACAAGACAGAAAAAGAATAGAAAAGAATAGCGCAAGGATCTGTTTTAGATGAGAACTTTACTACAAATATAGGGTATACAAAAGACTATTCGAAATGCACGTATTAAGGTCGAAACCACAGATACTTCGTTGGCACAATTACTTTCAAAATGACCAAGTCAAATTTTATTTTTGAGTGTTTCCCTTTTTACAATGATACACATACTCTGGAGGGAATCCGCCCAAACTGACGATGTCACATTCGTCAAATATCGCTTCAAACTTTTTGAAATTGAACTTCGTCAACAAGACCTGACTGTAGCTGGATTGATCATTTAATAGATCATACGAACTTTGAATAATGACATTCCCTTTCTCCTCCGAAAAAAATGAAAATGGAATGGATGAGACTACCGCATCAATTGGCTCTTTGACGTATGTCTTTAGATTTTCCGCTCCATCATTGATCAGAACTAGGCGCTCATCTTTGATCGACTCCCTCACATGTTCACAAAACTCCTGTACAACTTCAAAAGCGTATAGTTTCGAACCTGGGGTAATCGTTGCTAAAATCTCGCGTGTGATGTTCCCATGACCAACACCGAACTCAACCACCACCACATCACGATCCTGAGGAATTCTTTGACATATTTCCAATTCGGCATTACGGCTCGTTTCTTTAAACGCACCCGTATCCATAAAATTCATTAGGAACTTAAGTCCTGTTTTACGCTTCTGTTTCAAATTTTCGTTTTGACTCACTTATTCGATTAAGCGAGGGATTAAAAATATTACAATTTCAAGAAGAATATGGTATACCGTTTAGAAAACTAATGAAACTCTCAATTAATTTCTTTACATTAAACTAGCAATCAACCAATTATGAAGACACTAATAACCACTGCACTATTCTTTCTTGCATTTACTACCTTCGGACAAAATGCCTATACGCAAGATCTTTTCTCCTTCTCTGTAGAGAATGATATCGAATATGGAACAGCCACCAACTACGTCGGAAACACGGAGTCGCTTAAATTGGACCTGTATAAACCCGTCGGCGACGATAATTGCAATAGACCTTGTCTTGTTTTAGTGCATGGAGGAGCATGGGTTCAGGGCTCGAAAGATGATGCAGGAATTGTTTCCGTTTCCGAAAAGTTAGCAGCGAAAGGATGGGTGGTTGCCGCCATTGACTATCGCTTGGGCACGCATAAACCTGCATTTTATGACTCGGCTTATCAAGTCTGTGATTATCAGTTAAAATGCTGGAATACTTCTGATTCAGCAGAAATCTTTCGTGCGAATTATCGCGGACAGCAAGATACGAAAGGGGCCATCCGATTTATGAAAGAAAGACACATGTTAGACTCAACTGATATTTCTAATTTCTTTTTACTCGGAGAAAGTGCTGGTGGATTTATTTCATTCGCCGCAGCATTTTTAGATGACCCGAGCGAAAAGCCCATGGAATGTGGAGCACTTCCCAATGCCCCAACGCCGAACTCTTTTTTGGATGAGTGTTTGCCAGCTGGATTCTCCACTTCCAGACCAGATTTAGGAGACATCAACGGTACGGTAGCATTAAACGGGTATAATACGTCGGTTGAAGGTATAGGAACGTTCATCAGTGGTACATTTGACGTAGGCATGTTTTCAAATACTACCGATTGGCCAAGTATTTACATGTTTCACCAAGGAAGCGATATTGTTGTTGCTCCAGGTTATTTTAGGTTACTCGCCCGAGCAAATACGTGCTTCTCTCTAAACAATACTTGCCCGCCATTCCAGCAATTCCCGTGCGCACATGGTTCGTTTTCCTTGAACCAATTTCTGACTAATTTGGGATCTTCAGTAGATATTCAATTCGACTATCTTTCCAATTCCAATGGAATCCCTCTTGATTGCGTTGCAAGTGGTCACTCAATCGATAACATTAACCTACGATTACAAAACATGACAGATCACTTTGCTCAACGAATTTTCGATAATGGAAATACTCCTTCAAGTACTTGTACAAATTCTATAGATGAAAATGCCAACGATAATCCTGAGATTTATCCTAATCCTTCGAATGGCGTCATAACAGTAAAGCTGCATCCCTCTCATAAACAATTATCATTACTTTCTACTGAAGGAAAATTTATACGTTCGTACGAAGCTCAGGCCGTTCAGCATTTACAATTAAAGTCGGGTGTGTACTTTATTCAAGTAGTTGCTGAAAATGGTCAAGAGTGGATCAAGAAGATCGTCGTTCTCTGATTTGGAATAAGAACGAACTTATATTAATTAAACTGATTTGGCAGATCGAACAACGCGTTGAACTCCCTCCACTTTTTCGAACTTGTTCATCAAGGTTTCAAGATGCTCCGTGTCGTATACCATAACGGTCATTTTCCCTTCAAAAATACCGTCGATTGTTTCGAATGAAATGGAGCGCATGTTTACGTTTGCTTCATTGGATAGAATTCGCGTAAGCTCATTCACAATTCCAACTCGATCAATACCATGTACAGTGATGGCGGCAATATTCTCCTTGATTTCTGTGTCTTTCCATGTCGCTTTCAGGCAACGATACGCCATTTTTGACATGAGGTGTTCGGCATTAGGACAGCTGTTACGGTGTATTTTGATCCCGTCATGAATGGATACGAAACCAAACACTTTATCTCCTGGGATTGGATTACAACATTGAGCCAACTTGTAATCAATGTCTTTAAAGTCATCGCCAATAACGATGGTATCTTCTTTCTTATTGACCTTAGAATAAATCTCCTTGGATTTCTTACGAACATACTTCGGTTTGTCATCCTGCAGAAGACCATTTACGTTCTCGATCTCCCGTAATTTCTTCAGGTCAATTTTTCCTTTTGCTATGCGGAAGTACAATTCGGTTGCACTCGGAACGTTGAAGAAACGCTCCAAAATCCCAATGTTTTCAGAAACGAAGCGAATATTGTGCTGACGGAATTTTCGATCAAGGATTTCTTTTCCATCCATCGCGATCAGCTTCAGCTCCTCATTCAGCGAAGACTTAATTTTCTGACGTGCTCGGGCGGTGACAACGAATTTAAGCCATTCTTCATTCGGTTTTTGCTTCGAAGAAGTGATGATGTCAACCTGATCTCCACTTTGGAGCTGATAGCTCAATGGAACCAATTTATTGTTCACTTTCGCACCAATACAAGTGTCACCGATTTGCGTATGGATATCGTAGGCGAAATCCAGAATAGTTGCTCCTGTGGGAAGAACGCGCAAATCTCCTTTTGGCGTAAAAATGTAGATCTCATCATTGAATAAGTTCAACTTGAACTCTTCGATGAAATCCATGGCGTTTGCATCTGGATTGGCGAGCAAATCGCGTATTTCTGTGATCCAACGATCAAACTTTGTTTCGCTCGTTTTCGATTCTTTGTATTTGTAATGAGCGGCAAGTCCCTTCTCGGCAATCTCATCCATTCTGTTGGAACGGATTTGAACCTCTACCCATTTTCCAGTCTCCGACATGACTGTGGTATGCAAGGATTCATAACCATTTGCACGAGGTGTGGAAATCCAGTCGCGAAGTCTGTCTGGACTTGGCTGATAGAAATCCGTCACAATACTGTAGATGCGCCAGCAATCAGGCTTCTCCATTTCTACTGAAGTATCCACGATAATACGAATAGCAAAAAGGTCAAATACTTCTTCGAACGGAACGCCTTTGGTTGTCATCTTTCGCCAAATGGACGAGATGGATTTCGTACGCGCCTTGATATCGAATTTGTATCCTTCTTTATTCAACGACTCCTTAATCGGCTGCATGAACTTACGAATGAATCGGTTACGCGCATCCTTCGTTGACTTTAGTTTGCTTTCGATATCATTGTAAATCGATGGCTCCGTATACTTCATCGCCAAATCTTCCAATTCGCTTTTAGCAGAGTAAAGTCCTAAACGATGAGCAAGTGGTGCATACAAGAATTTCGTTTCCGAAGCAATTTTCATTTGCTTGTCAGGACGCATACTTCCGAGTGTACGCATATTGTGCAAGCGATCAGCCAATTTGATGATGACCACACGGATATCATCAGAAATTGTCAATACCATCTTACGGAAGTTTTCCGCTTGAACAGAAGCATTCTCATCGAACACCTCAGGAATTTTCGTAAGCCCATCGATAATCAGACGAACACGGTTCCCGAATAAATCTTCAATGTCTTCTAGGGTGATATGCGTGTCCTCCACCGTATCGTGCAACAAAGCACAAACAATTGCTGTGGGACCAAGTGCCATTTCTTCGGCACAAATTCGTGCAACGGCAATCGGATGATAGATGTACGGTTCGCCAGACTTTCGGCGCATTTCACTATGAGCATCCACGGCAACATCGAATGCCTTTCGAATCATGCGCGTGTCTTCCTTACTGCGATCTTTTACATTTCGCATCAAACCACGAAACGCATTTAAAATTTCTTTTCTTTCTTGTTCGAGATTGATATTTTCAGGCTTCTTACTCAAATTAGTCAATTACGTTACAGGTAATACTTTCGCTGCTACTTCACCAAAACCAATACGAACACCATCTTTTTCACAGTGCCCACGCATGATTACAGTATCATGATCGTTAATGAACTTACGCTCTGATCCGTCAGGCATTGGAACTGGTTTCGTTCCTTTCCATGAAATCTCTAACATCGATCCGAATTCACCCTCTTCTGGTCCACTGATTGTACCAGACCCCATGCAATCTCCTACTCGAATGTTACATCCATTCACACTATGGTGCGCCAATTGTTGGTTCATGTTCCAA
>JBGCDF010000359.1:0-9672 GCA_045105095.1 Crocinitomicaceae bacterium
AGCTTCTGCAGATCCAGATTTAGTTAGTTTGAATATCACAGCTATCGCAGCAAATCAGCCGACAGTTTATCTTCGCTTCGGATGGAGTGCGAGAGTTTACTTCTGGATGATCGATGATATCACATTGAGCGAAGCAGATCCATTTGATGTTGCCATGCTAGACTCATGGTGGGGAATGGGTGCATTTAACTACCAGCATTTCAAAATTCCACTTTCGCATGCGGCTCCAGTTACATTCTATTCAGACTTGGCGAATAACACAGGGGCTCAACTCGATGGATGTGATTCTGATATTGATCTTTCTGATGGAACTAGTTCAGTTTTCACTACTTCGGGAACTCCGATTTCTATTGGAAGTGCATTGAACGATACAGTAATATCAGCATCTACATGGACTCCTTCTGTAACTGGTTCATATACGATGACAGCGACGGCATCTACAACATCAGGAACGGACGCGAACATGGCAAATAATACACTTACAGATGATTTTGAAGTTACGGAGTCAGTATTTGGTTTAGATAATGTAACAGGTACTACGGGACTTACGAATACTGGAATAACGAACTTCTCTTCCAATACTGGTCAGCCATTTAAGATTGGTAACATCTTCCAAGTAACGGTTGATGATGAAGTTGAGTGTGTGCAAATCGGAATTACAGATGATGCACAGAACAGTGGAAAGGACATCTTCGCTGAAGTTTATGCGTATGACCCAGCAAACCAAGAATTCGTTTTTCGCGGAGCAACTGGTACATACACGACAACAGGTGCTGATTTAGGATCAATTGTTTCATTAGAAATGATCGTTGCGGCGCAAGTATTTGCAGATGAAGAAATTTTGGTAGTAGCAGGTCACAATGGTGGTGATCCATCTGGTTCTGATGATGTACGATTCATGTACGGTCAATCAGTTCCTGAGCAAATGGTGTACGGATACAACGGAGTAGGAGACTTATTCTTCTTGGCAAGCCCGCGTGCACTCGTAGTGCGTCCAGATTTCAATTGTGGTTTAGGATTGGATGAAGAAGCAACACTTGATGCTACTGTATTCCCGAACCCAGCGAACGATCAATTCACAGTTCGTTTGGCAAGTGAAATCACTTCAGGAACGCTTACTTTGACAGATTTGAACGGACGAGTGGTACTTACTAAAGAAGTAAACTCAAATGCGTCTGAAATCTCAATCAACGTTTCAAACGTTGCGAACGGATTGTATACTTTATTCGTTGAAAGCGATAAGGGTACAAATGCAATTCAGGTGGATGTGATCCACTAAGAGTAATTGAAAAAAATGAGAAGGTCGACTCGATAGGGTCGACCTTTTTTAATGCAAAATTCTACCACTTTCAAGCGTGCAATCGAAACTTTTTGACTAACTTATAATAAGACGGGAGCTGAAAGTCCCCGAAACTTAACCTATCAAAACCACTACAATGTTAGTCAAAACCTACGGTGCGGCTCTCTTCGGAGTTGACGCCAAAACCATCACTATTGAAGTAAATGTAGCCCAAGGGGTCAATTTTTTTCTCGTTGGATTACCAGATGCGGCAGTGAAAGAATCACAGCAACGAATTAAGGCAGCACTCACAAACAATGATTTCAAGTATCCTGCAGGTCGGGAACTCACAATCAATATGGCTCCTGCAGATCTGAGGAAGGAGGGGGCAACATTCGATTTACCAATTGCTCTGGGTATTCTGGCGGGAAGTGATCAAATATCTTCCGAGAAATTGAAGAAGTATATGATCGTTGGCGAACTTTCTCTAGATGGAAACGTGAAACCCATGAAGGGAATTCTGCCCATTGCACTCAAAGCGAAAGCTGAAGAGTTTAAAGGAATCCTTCTTCCTAAAGAACATGCTCAGGAAGCTGCCATGGTCGAAGGTTTGGACGTGATTCCTGTTGAAACGATCCGCGAGGCAGTAGATTTCCTAGAAGAATCTTTGAAGATTGAACCAGTGAAAAGAAGCCTTCCAAAATTAATCCCGAACTATCTATTATCGACCATCGATTTCTCTGATGTTAAGGGCCAAGAAAACTGTAAGCGAGCATTTGAAATCGCCGCGGCAGGAGGCCATAATGTCATTTTGATCGGTCCTCCAGGATCGGGTAAATCTATGCTTGCTAAACGATTACCAACCATACTTCCTCAAATGTCTCTAGATGAAGCATTGGAAACAACAAAAATCCATTCAGTAGTTGGAAAACTATCTAAAAATGTTGGTTTGATTGAAGAAAGACCATTTCGGAAACCTCATCACACGATATCGGACGTCGCGTTGGTTGGTGGAGGCGGATATCCACAACCAGGTGAAATTTCCCTTGCTCACAACGGAGTTCTCTTTTTGGATGAATTGCCTGAATACAAACGTCAGGTGCTCGAAGTCATGCGTCAGCCAATGGAAGACCAAATGGTGACGATTTCTCGCGCACGCTTCACAATTGATTTCCCTGCGAATTTTGTTCTGATAGCTGCGATGAATCCTTGTCCCTGTGGATATTACAACCACCCAGAGAGGGATTGCAGCTGCCCGACAGGAACGGTAGAGCGCTATTTAAACAAAGTTTCAGGGCCTCTACTGGATCGAATCGATCTCCACATCGAAGTAACCCCCGTTTCCTACAACGAACTTAGCGAAGAACGAAGCGGAGAAACAAGCCATATCATCAGAAATCGCGTTAACAAGGCCCGCGAAATCCAGCGCCAACGCTTCGAAAACGAAACGAAATCCAACACCAGTTTAAGAGGGGTGAGGCTCTCGAACCCCGAATCACAGCTACCCAGCAAATCCAACGCCGACTTGACTTCTAAGCAGATCCGTCAATACTGTAAACTCGATCCCTCATCAGCAGACATACTCAAGAAAGCCATGGAAAAATTCGGGTTTTCAGCACGAGCATACGATCGTATTTTGAAAGTTGCAAGAACAATCGCTGATTTAGATGGAGCAAATGATATTGAAACTAGACATATTGCGGAGGCTGTTCAGTATCGAAGTTTGGATAGAAAGGAGTGGGGTGGGTGAATCAAAATCGAGGTCGGATATTTTGCCACTTTTTGGACGCATGATTTGACAGATAATACTTCAAAAAAAGGACTGTGATCATTAAAATAATCGTCAACATTTTCGTATATTTGAGTAAGACGTAAATTTTCATGCACCTAACCACAATAGGGTAAAACGGGCTTTTATTTGAGGCGGAAACAATTGTCCGTTCAAGCATGTTCAAATAAAATTGGGAACAGATGATTTATATTGTAATTGGACTTAGCGCTTTTTTTATACTCATTGGATTTACTATAACTGCATCGAATGCGAAATTTCTTCTCTCGGGTTATAATAAGATGTCAGAAGAACAAAGAGCGCAGGTTAGTCTGAAAAATTATTTTCCCTTCTTTCGAAGGTTTCACCTCATTCTTGGGATTGCAACGCTTATAATAGGGCTTGCATTGACACTTTGGGTGAGCGAAGACTCTGCTGTTCTCTTTTTGGTGATTGGACCACTCTTAGCGTATATCTTTTTCTTCTGGAAAAGTAATCAACTTTCATTTGGGGCAAATCCGAAGGTTAATAAATTCAGTGTTATCGCGTTGGTTGGATCTGTGCTCTTGGCTGCAGGTATATTTGGTTTTGGTCTCAAGGAAGATGTCTTGTCAGTGGATGCAAATAAAATTTCCTTAGCAGGTGTTTACGGTGAGGAAATCAAGCCTTCTAAAATACGATCAATTGAATGCGTCGAATCCCTGCCAAGTATCACAATTAAGGTAAATGGCTTTAGCACTGGTTCAATACGAAAAGGCTATTTCAAGACTACCAAGGGTGAGAAGGTTAAATTGGTCTTGAACTCAAGCAGAGATTCGTACCTCCTCATTACGAAAATAGATGGTTCGAAAATTTACTATGCCGGCAAGAGTGAATCATCAGAAGAGGTATTACGTGAAATTTCCGAAAAGTTGCCTGCATTGCAATACAAATAGAGTAATTTTCAAATCGGAATAGTGAATAGAAATGCTCTAGACGTGCGTTCAATTCCTGCAGTCTCAATGGCAACGAGTAGGCAGTTCAATTTTTGAATACGCTTTATTTTCCCATATTATTTGCGTATTTTTAGAATAACAAAGCCACTATCACATTGATTCTAAATTTGACAAGAGTGCCATAGTGGAATAACCTAAACACATTTCATTATGATAAGTTCAATTGAAAACCGTAAAAAACTCGTAGGTATCATTGCCAAAGCATGGTTAGATTCAAGTTTCAAAGCTGATCTAATTGAGGACCCTCGAAAAGTCATGACTGAAGCAGGAATTGCTATTGATGGAGACTACAAAATTGATGTTGTTAAGAATGACAAATCCGAAACTAATATTGTCATTGATTCGCAACCGCTTCCGGTTAGTGAAGAAATAGGACTAAAGGACCTACCACCAAATCCGAACTTCCATCAGGCGAACACGTACATCTATCAGAAATGTGCAACGGATAAGGTATATCGCACGCATTTCATCCATAATGCGGAAGCCTGCTTCGAAGATATTGGCTTTTACCTTCCAAAGGGACACAATCTCGTCGTCAGACAAAATACCCCGGACAAAAAATACTTCGTGCTTCCAGTAAAGCCTGAAGGAACAATTGAAACAGAATCACTCCAGAATGAAATTTCAATGTTTCAGACTGCAGGTGCGGATGATCCCGTATCGACGGATGTCGCGACCAGTGTCGTCGTAGATGGATCAGTTCAAGTATTGATAAACGCCGTTGTCACAGGGCCAGTATCTACTGTAGTTACTGGTACAACAGTTACCGCCGTAGTTACTGGTACTACAGTTACCGCTGTTGTACTTATCTAGTTTTCTAATTAATTCATATGTGAGATGTTGCACAGTTGAAATCAGTTGCGGTGTTTCAGTATGTATCAGCACAATGAGGAATTATTTATGGAAGTGAATACAAAAGAATTGACAATTGAAGACTATGGTCGACTATTAAGTTCAGAAATTAACAGTCGATTAAAGGATGGTACGATCCTAGAGGTGTACAACATAAAGAAGGAAGATCATTCAGATCACGCATACCTAAGTCAACTGGCCCATATTAAACGATTTCTTGAATTGTGGGCGGCAGATTCTGAGTTGAGGGAATTGGTCAAAAGTGGTGATGCATTGCCTGAAAAGTATCAATTCAACTTCGATATACATGATTTGAGATCATTATGGGATGAGAATGCGCCTTATGAAATTCCTCCACTATTGGCCTTGCAGTATAAAATGTTTCATATTGAAAAGGTGGCTTTTCGAAATCACATGCGCAACAATAGTGAAGGGTCTCTGCCTGAATACAACAGGTGGCGTACAATTCAAATGAATCGATGCAATATGGAGCTAAATGAGCTCACCGCTTCCAGTATTGTACATGCGCCTTTCTGTATTGAACTTTGCTCGGGTTGTTCCGTTGGCTGCTGGTTCTGTGGTATTTCTGCTCCAAAGCTCGACGATATTTTCGCATACACCGAGGAAAACTCAGAACTCTACAAAGAAGTATTGCATGCCCTTAAAGGCGTTTTTGGAGAAGCAGCTGGTAAAGGATTTTGTTATTGGGCAACCGATCCATTGGACAATCCAGATTATGAGAAGTTTATGTTAGATTTCCATACGATTCTTGGAACGTTTCCTCAAACAACAACCGCTCTGCCGTTAAAAGATGTGAATAGGACTAAACGCCTGTTGGAATTATCTCATGAATTGAATGGAAGGCGGGATCGATTCTCAATACTTTCTCTCCGTCAACTATTAAAGGTTTTTGAAGAGTTTACAGCAGAGGAACTCCTTTTCGTAGAAATGGTCACTCAAAACAAAGAGGCTCATGGAACTAAATCAAAATCGGGTAGAGCGACTGAAGCAAGTGTGAAGCGCATAAGTGAAAAGAAGAATGAAACTGGTAATCAGGTTGCTGACGGCACAATAGCATGCGTGTCCGGATTCTTGATCAGCATGGTAGATAGATCAGTTAAATTAATCAGCCCCTGTCAGGCGAATGAACGTTGGCCTCTGGGATACATTGTTTTTGATGAAGGAAGATTTAACTCTGGTGAAGAATTTAATGAATTGATCCAGAATATGTTCTCTGAACAGATGAAGTTGAACTTGGATCTCAACACCGAAATGAACTTTCTTCCGAATCTCAATTATCAAGAACATGAGGACGGTTTCTCGCTTAGCTCAGAATATCTAAAGAAAAGCTTTCGTTCCAACGAGTGTTTTAAAGAGATCGGACCGTTTATAGCACGCGGCAGTCTAAAAGTGGATGATATAATGGAACAAGTAGCTCAAAATTCAGAATATTTGCCTGCGGAGACATTATTTGCCTTAAATCAGATCTATAATGAGGGGGTAATTCAAATGATTAAGTGATGATAGAAATAGAAGATAAATAGTCATTGTTCTAGGATGAATTTTTAGCGTTCTGATTTGTTATTCGGATATTTATTCTTATTTTAGGTTCTAAGCAATTTCCACTTTCAAAATCGATTTCACGATAGATGATTGTGGTTATGAAGAAACACCTAAAAAAAACCACTATGAAAAATTCTGTTGAAAATCGAAAAAAACTCGTCGGAGTTATTGCCAATGCATGGTTGAGTTCAGAGTACAAATCCAATTTAATTGAGAATCCTAGAAAAGTCATAACCGACGCAGGTGTCGATATTGATGGCGATTACGAGATTGTCGTTGCTCAGGACAACAAATCACAAAGTAATATTGTAATTGATACGGAGCCGTTGCCAGCGCATATTGCAATCGAAGTCAAAGATCTTCCTCCGAATCCAAATTTCTATCAAGCAAGTGCCTACATCTATCACAGATGCGCAACCGACAAAGTGTATCGGACGCATTTTATTCACAATGCTGAATCTTGTTTCGAGGATATCGGTTTTTACCTTCCTGAAGGACACAACATTGTCGTGAAGGAAAATGCGCCTGACAAAAAGTACTTTGTACTTCCAGTAAAACCAAAAGCATCAATTCAAACGGAATCTTTACAAAATGAAGTTGCCATGTTCGCAACAGCACCAGTAAATGCCAATGCAAATATTAATGCGAATGCAAACGTGAATGTAAACGGTGATGTGAATGTCAATGGTGCCGTACAAGTGAATGTTGTTGCTGCAGGTGCAGTTGTAGTTGCGGTTGCCGTACTCATTTAGTCTTCAGTAGATTATAGATTTAGATTCTTGTGTCGTTTTAAATAATGTACGCACTAGATTAGATATACCTGAACATTTCAAATAAGAATTTATTTATGGAAGTCAATACGAAAGAACTGACCTTAGAGGAGTATGGACATATGCTTCTAAAAGAGATCAATACTCTCATGAAGAATGGCACAATACATGAACTTTATAATAAAAGGGATGAATGTCAAGACGATGTGGATTATATCTCGGAGGTTGCACATGTGAAGCGCTTTCTTGAGTTATGGGCGGCGGACTCTGAATTAAGGGAGCTTTTGAAAAATGGAGAACCCTTGCCGGAAAAGTATCAGTTTGGTGTAGATGTATCCAAACTGAGATCGCTTTGGGATGAGGGAGTTGATTTCAGTATGCCTCCCATGGTTGCGTTGCGTTATAAAGCTTTCAACTTCGAGAAGCTTACTCATCGTAATCGAATGCAGAAAAATGACGAAAGCTCTCTTCCAGAGTACAACCAGTGGAGAACTCTCAATATGAACAGATGCGAGATGGAACTCAATCCTGGCACCGCTGCGAGTATTGTACATGCACCCTTTTGCATTGAACTTTGTTCGGGTTGTTCGGTCGGTTGCTGGTTTTGTGGTATTTCGGCTCCTAAATTAGAAGATATCTTCTTATACACAGAGGAAAATGCAGCGCTTTACAAAAGCGTCTTAAGAACACTTAAACGTGTATTTGGTGGAGCAGCAGCAAAAGGTTTTGGGTATTGGGCAACGGATCCATTAGATAATCCTGATTATGAAAAATTCATGATAGATTTTCATACGATCCTGGGAGAATTTCCGCAGACGACAACAGCCTTGCCGCTGAAAGATGTCGAAAGAACCAAGCGTCTATTGGCCTTATCTCGGGAAAAAGACGGTAAACTTGATCGTTTCTCCATTCTTTCATTGAAGCAGTTATTGAAGGTGTTTGATGAATTTACGGCGGAAGAGCTGCTCTACGTTGAACTTGTGACTCAGAATAAAGAGTCATATGGAGCTAAATCAAAAGCGGGAAGAGCTACTTCAGCAAGTGAAAAACGGATTAGTGATAAGAAGAATGAGACTGGAAATCAAGTGGCTGATGGAACAATCGCTTGTGTTTCAGGATTCCTAATCAGTATGGTTGATCGATCAATTAAACTCATTAGCCCCTGTATGCCCACAGAGGAATGGCCTTTGGGTTACATTGTCTTTGATGAAGGAACTTTTGATTCAGGGGAAGAGTTTGATGCGCTTGTCACAAAAATGTTCGATGAACAAATGAAACTTAATTTGCCATTGAATACGGAAATGAATTTTCTGAGTAGTTTGAACTACCACGAATACGATGATGGTTTTGCTCTTAGCTCCATGCATCTCACTAAGAACTTTCGATCTAGTCAATTTTTCAAAGATATCGGTCCGTTGATCCACGAAGGGAACCTTAAGGCAGAAGATATTATGGAGCGTCTTGAACAGAAGTCAGGATTTATGCCTGCAGAAACCTTGTTCGCTCTGAATCAAATTTATAATCAAGGTGTAATCCAAGTAAGCAAATGAGTAATTTATCACATATCCCTGTATTAAATAGAGAAGTTGATGTAAGTCTCATCTTGATGCCTTACGCTTCTTTGGAACGACCTTCTATTGCTCTCTCAATCTTGAAATCAAGCTTAAATAATATTGGCGTTTCATCGAGTGTAGTGTATGGAAATATCATGTTGGCTGAGAAGATTGGTGCTCATATTTATGATGTGATCAACAAAAGTCAGAGTAACATTCTTATTGGAGAATGGACCTTTTCTGGGACACTTTTTCCAGAACATGATCCTAGTAGCGAGAGTTACTTTGAGCAGATTGGATATGGATTGGATACGCTCCAACCATATATCAAGCATCTCGGAAGTGAAATGAATATTCGGGAAGTTGTTACTATTATTCGAAACATCGCTGGAGAATATATTAATGACCTAGCGCATCAAGTATTAGCGACCAAACCGAAAATAGTTGGATGTAGCTCAACATTTCAGCAGCACTGCGCCTCTTTGGCCATTCTTAAAAGAATTAAAGAACTGGATGCAAGTATTGTGACCATGATCGGTGGAGCAAATTGCGAAGCGTCGATGGGAATTGTAACTCACAAAGAATGTGACTGGCTAGATTATGTGGTTTCTGGTGAAGCTGATATTCTCTTTCCAGAATTGACACGATCAATTCTCGATGGTCTTCATCTGGGCTTAAAAGAATTACCGTATGGAGTTATTGGGCCTAGGCATCGGGAAGAAAATCTCTATCAAATGCTCGCTTTGAAGCCACCTCGTGCCAAGTTGAAGTCGATGGGTGATTCTCCGGTTCCAGATTATGACGACTACTTTGAATTTGTAGAGCATTCCACATGTGGGCAATTTATTAAACCCGGATTGCTACTCGAAAGCTCGAGAGGATGTTGGTGGGG
>JBGCDF010000360.1:0-3757 GCA_045105095.1 Crocinitomicaceae bacterium
TTACATCAACATGAAACCAGTCTGCGTTTGAAGCATTGATCATTTCAACGTCGCGTTGAACATTTGCGAAATCACATGAGAGTACGGAGGGAGCAATTAAGTGAGCCATTGTCGTTTTTTTGTTGCAAAATTACCCAAATATTCGGCTCAGTCTTCTGAAAAAAGATGCAATTTATAGATGTAAGTTGAATATATCCAATCGATTTTAGAAGGACAATAGATGTATTATTCTGTTTTGAGCAGATTCCGTGCTTCTTCAATGAAACCATCAGTAGCATCGTATGCTTCTAATTGATTAATTTGATTGTCCGCCAGCGCTTTGCTTTTGTTAAGCAGATTATACAGTATCACCGATTTGAATAGAAATATATCATTAGGATTAACTGTCTGAGCGATATCCAAGATCTTGGTCACTTCATCATTTTTGCCTGCATGCATCATTAAGAGCGCTTTGTTTGTATAAGCGTCAATAGCAGATGAATCTAACGCAATGGTTTTATCGAGAAGTTGAATCGCTTCTTCAAAGTCCTTATCCATTGCGCGATACATGGCCCGTTCTATCTGGTATTGAGGCAAGGGGTCGAGGTTAACTTCCTCTGTCGCTCTTGCGATAACACATTTCTCTGCCGCTTCCACATCACCAAGAATTCGATGACAAGTAATCAAATTGTCATAGTAGCTGTACGCATTGTCCTGTCCCTGACGATACTTCGGTGCCATTAACGCAATCGCTTTCTCACAGTGTTTTATCGACTTTTTGTAATCTGACTTAAGCAAATGTATCACTCCAAGCGTATAATGAATTGAGTGCCAATTTTTGAACTCCTTTCGTTTGGAGAGTTGAATAATTCGTTCCAAATGCACATCTAACTTTTTATTCACTTCTGAATTCAGGTCAAAGGAAAATCCTTCTATTTCCCCAAAATCAGCCACGTCATCATAGAATTGTGGCAGTACTTCTTCGTAGGCAAAGAGAAAAAAGTTACCGAGCGCTGCAACAAGTTCAACCTGTGTGCTATCAGGATATTTTAAAAAGGCTTCATCAAGAAACGATCGATCGATACTGTTTTCTGGCGCACTGAATGCTTCTGAGCCAAAACCGAAGACTTGCATCTTTTTAGCAAACTCATGGATGATACGCAGTAAATACCAACGAGCTTCACCAGGATAGTTCATCAGTCCGAGTTCACTCGTAGCAAGCCCTTTGTCGAATTCCTGCGTGTACGTGTAAGAAAGAGATTCAGCAAAAAGTGATTGCGAGTTATCGTAATGATCAGAAACCATTTTTGCCGCGATAACAGCTAAGTCGGACTGTCCCATCTCCAAATAGATGAGGAATGCCGATTCTACTAACTCAATGGAGTCGGGATATCTTCCCATGACCGCTTCGATTTCGGAAAGTGCCTTTTCTTGCCAGATTGCTGCTTCCTTTCTTCGATTCATTCGTCGATAAGTCTGCCCAATGGCATAGAGATTCATGGGATCTTTGGTGCTTTCGTACTCTTTCTTTTGCTCTTCGATGAACTCCTCAGTGGGCGGAGTCAAAGGTGATTGTTCTTCGTACTTCAATGATAAGGATCCCGTTCCGTATGAAAGGGAAAAATTCACATCAGGCTCGATAAACTCTAGTATATAGGCTTTAACAGAATCTTCATTTTGAGCTAAAGAAGTTGAATTGACACCGACTAATGCTAAAAATGCGAGGGAGTAGGATAAAAATCGTTTCATGTAGTACTGTTTCTGTTAGGGTATGATAAGCAACGAATTACTCCGTTAAAATTTTGAGATATTCCTCATCACGGCCGTAAATATCTATGTGTGTGACCATTTGTTCTCCCACGCGTGCCACTGAAACGTATTCAATGAAGACTGGAATCGGTTCAAGCAATTTGATTGTATAGTTTTTACCGCGTGACATGATACTATCGAGCGAATCGGGAATAACCACAGTATTTGCTCGTCTTCCTACGACATCTCGTTCAAGTATGCGGGTTGCCAAGTCAACCGGATTCTGCGTTCTCATGCATCCATGCGAATATGCCCGAACATCAGTACTAAATAGACTTTTACTTGGAGTATCATGGAAATAAACGCTGTGTGAGTTGGGAAAATTGAATTTGATAATCCCCAGACTATTTGATCTTCCAACATCCTGAACCACTTTAAATGGGAAAGATGTTTGTCGAATGCTTTTCCAGTCCACAGTTAAAGGATCAATAGTGTCACCGTCTTTGTACAAGGTGTAACGGTGGCGCTCAAAATAGTTTGGGTTAGCTTTAGCCGCGGGTAGAATCTCTTCGCTGGAAATCGAGTAGGGCACATTCCAATAGGGATAAGCAATAATCCTATTGAGCTTTGATGTCAGCTCGGGGGTTTGTTTGTCATTGGTTCCAACAACAATGTTGTGATCGCTCTTCAGACTGTCATTGATGAAAAAACGAAGCTTATATTCTGGAATATTGATACGAATGTACTTTTGAGGATACGGTTCTTTAGAGCGCATCTTGTCCATCGCAAGAATGATTCTGTCTCTGCGGTGTGCGGTACTCTCGTTCAAGGCTATGGAAGTATACTTTCCAATAACTCCATCTGGCTTTAAACCGTTTTGAATCTGAAACTCCCTTAACGCAACAAACATGGCAGCTGTATCGTTGTCAACGCCCAAATACCCTTTGGAAATAAGTGCTTCTGTTGCCAGATTGATTGATTCAGTCGAGTCAAATTTGATGCTACGCACTTCGAAGGTCTTTTCGTCCATTGGATAATTATCCATTAACTCAATCAACCCTTTCCCCAAAACAGCGTAGTTCGAATCGCTCACTGAGTATTTCAAAAACTGAGGGCGTAAATCTCCTGAACCATCGAATTTGGCAAGAGAACCTAATTGATCGGCTGGCACTGCTGCTACTGGATTTTTTTCCTTCGTTTCATAATTCAACACTCCGTTTTCCAGGTCATTCACCACTTTTGCAAACACTAAAGTGCTGGCGATTTCATCCTGAACAAAGTTGTTTGTTTTCGGGTACGCGTGTCTTCCTGCTGGTACGCCCAATTGTTCAGGTGTATCAAACACTTTCTTCAACTTTTCACCGACTTCCGTCAATGTAGAATCGTTCATCCAAAAGGGCTGGTGATCTCTTCCCGCATAAACATCTTTCAGGTAGGCCTGATCTTCAGCGGAAAATCCTAATTTTTCCAAATATTCAGTCGACAAGGCTTGCTTAATTTTCTCTTTAGCAGAGATGGTCTGCTGTTCAAAAGGCTTTTCACCCAGAGAGTTATCAGAATCGCCACATCCAAGAAGAATTAACGATAAAAAAATGATCCCAAATAGGGGAGTAAAGTAGGTCTTCATATACTGATGATAATTCATTACATTCGTATACATTCTAGGTCAAAGTCAGTTCAAATAATGGAGTTCAATATACTAATTCTTTTCCTTCTGATCATCGTTGGAGTATCAATTAAAGCGTTTAGCGATGCAGCGTTTATGGAAAGATTTATGTTTATCCCTTATTTGGTCAAACGTGACAAGCATTACTACCGCATTGGAAGCCATATGTTGATCCATGGAGATTGGATGCATCTTCTCTTTAATGGAGTGTCACTTTATTTTCTGGGAGATGGTTTTTTGACGATTTCTGAAGGAGTTTATTCTATGAACAGCGATTTAAGAACACATTTCATTCTTGATGATGGATTGATGTATTCCTATGGCGATGTAATGGGACAGGTTCACTTCGCGTTGATTTTTATC
>JBGCDF010000361.1:0-8368 GCA_045105095.1 Crocinitomicaceae bacterium
TTATCTTTCTCTCCAAGTCCCAGATACTCGTTCATTTTTTGAGTGTAAATGAGTTTAGGAGTTGACCAGAAAGCGCCAAGTCCATAAGCAGTGCATGTCAAATGCATATTCTGAACAGCACATGCTACAGCTTCGACTTCCTCAATTTCTGGAATTCTTTCCTCAGCTTGACGTTCCATACATACAGCGATTACTGCAGATGTGATCATCGGACGCCGCATCAATTTTGCCAATTTTAGGTCATTTTGCTTTTCCTCTGGTACTACCTCCTGATACATTTTTCCAAGAAACTGACTCAGATCCTGACGATGTTCTTCTCCCATGAAAACCTTAAATCGCCATGGTTGAGTATTTCCGTGAGTAGGAGCCCATTGTCCATTCTTCAGAATAACTTCAATTTGCTCTTTGTGTACTTTTCGCGAACTAAATTGTTCTGGATAGATCGTACGACGTTCGCGGATAAGTTCGTTGATTTCGGATAAGTTAAAGCGCATATGATCAAAATATATTGAATGTCAAAATTACGAAAAAACTACGCGTAAAAACTGAAAGAGTATGTATCTTTCGGTGTCAATTTTTGTGAAAAGTCTTTAATGAATCTTTATGAGAGTAACGGTAAATGCCCCATTTTCAATTCTGTTTTCAATAGCGGCTATAGCGCTGTATTTTTTGTTTCAGTCGGATGGAACAATCCCTCGAATGTTGATTCTCGATGGGGAATTCGATTTTTCTAATTGGCAATGGTATGTGAGCTTATTGGGTTACACAATGGCTCACGGAAGCGTTCCACACTTAATTGGAAATATCTCCATCATTTTACTCGTAGGACCATTTGTTGAAAAAAGATGGGGAACGAAGCGAACAGCTATTATGGCCGCGCTTACAGCTCTTTTAACAGCGTTGGTCCACATTGTCTTTTGGGATCACAGATTGATTGGAGCAAGCGGAATTGTTTTCATGGTGATTGTATTGAGCTCGCTAGTTGATTTACGTTCAAAGCAAATTCCATTGACATTTATCTTGGTCGTTTTACTCTTTATCGGACAAGAAGTAATGCAAATCTTTGAGGCTGATAGAGTTTCCCAATTTGCCCACATTGCGGGCGGTGTTTTAGGTGGTGTTTTTGGATTTATCTACAGCTCGTCAGGTCGTTATTGACCACGACCATTGATTCCTTCGTACGGATCGTCTGGAGCACGATTCTCGTAATCAACCAATTTCTTAATAGCGAAAAAGGTTTTGTCAATCGTTTCGTATTGGCCGTTTGGAGTGGGACCAAGTGCAGGACTCGCTACAATGTTGCCGGTAGCGTCGATCAAAACGAAGTGAGGGAACGCCTCAATTTGATAGTTCTTCCAAAGAGAGTTTCCTGGAGCAATTCCATATACATCCCAGGGAAGTTGTTGCACTTTTCCTAATGGCTCTGCTTGAATGCCATCTTCATTACGATACACAGTGACAAACTGAACATAATTGCTATATTTCTCGTGCACAGCCTTCAACAATTCAAGTTCTTTGATACTTTGTTGATTGTTCGGATCGATAAAGTGTAAGTAGAGGTATTTCTCTCTGAAGCCAAGGAGTGTTTTTGTTTTGACGCCTTGTTGCGCTAACACGAAATCAGGGGCTTTTGCTCCAGGTACCAATTCAGTAAGGCGCGCGCGCATGTTTTTAGCAATGACTGCATTCGCTTCGAATAAACTGTGATCAGCAACGCTGTCAAGTATTGTGAGAATGTTTGTTTTAGGGAAGTCCGACGAATGGTATTCATCCGCAAGCGACTTTATCATAACCATTTCACGAATGCGTCGATTAATCAAGGTGTATTCTTTCCCAAGTGCATTCATAATCACCGAAGGGCTACTTTTCAATACTCCCATGTATACCGCTTGATTGGTCTCATTCGATAAACGAGGGATCATTTCCTGATAGAAATTGGAAACGTAGTCCATATACGCATCGTTCTGGTACTGAACGGGTGTCGGTTTGATATAAAAATCGTGCTTTTCATAACGGTTTCTCGCTGCGCCGTGCTCGATATTATCTAGGCTGGCAATAGAGAACCGAACGTAGGTCTTCAAAAAATCAGATGTGTCTGGAGCATAGGCTTTTTCCACATTCGTTTTGAAACCTTCCAATCGTTCGTTGAATAATACATTGTCGTAACCTCTCAAATGAAAGTTGTATCCGATGAAGCGGTCCATCCAACGCTGGAAGCCTAGAATCTTGTAATTGATATCTGTACTGTCGAGAGAGAAAAAACCAATTTCAACACTGTTTCCAGTGGGGCGGTAAGGATCAAACTTATCCTTTTCAGGCACAAGGATGTTGTACTTCGCTTTAGGCTGAACGTACATGTGACCTTTGTTGTTCATCCCTTTCACAACAATCTTGCGAATAGAAGGGCTTGCAAATTTTAATGAGAAAGAACTATCTTCCTGAACGGTTGTACTTGTGATCAGTCGTTCGGTATTGCTGAAATAGTCCTCGATTTCATAGACTTCAATTTCTTTTCCGACATAGGAAGGGGCAATTCCAGATATAGTTACCGTTTGAGCAGTAACGGAGCCTGATAGCAACAAAAAGAAAATGATGAGTCTAGCCATGCTGAAAAGGTTTAGTTAAAGGTTTTATCCTTGCTTGTGTTTACAATAACATTTATTGTACCAATAATTAAACGAGAAGATGTGGGTTCGTTACAAATGGTTCAATTGGACCATTGTTTTTGTGGATTTCCCGAATGATGGATGAGTTAATCGCACTATATTGTTGTTCGGTGAGCAGGAAAACGGTATCGATTCCTGCAATATCGAAATTCATGTGAGCAATGGACTTCTCATATTGAAAGTCTTTTGAATCTCTCAACCCGCGGACAATATGACTTGCTCCAACTTCTTTACAGAATTCGACTGTCAGCGTCTGAAACGACTGAACCTCCACACGATCTTCATTCTTAAATAGGTCGTTAATGTGAAGCATGCGCTTTTCCAGCGTAAACATGTACTTTTTTGAACTATTGACTCCGACAGCAATGATGATTTTGTCGAATACGCTCAAACTCTTTCGAATAACCGCTTCGTGTCCTTTTGTGAATGGGTCAAATGATCCGGGGAATACTCCAATCTTACTCATCGTCTACTACTATTTGAAAAAAACTAAAATGTACGTTCCCATATGTACGAGAAAAATCGAAATGGGTTATATCGCTCAAATCTGTTTGTTTTCCATGCTCGATGATGAGCAATCCATCTTCTTCTAATAAATCGCGCTCGAAAACGATTTCAGCGATTCTAGCGTGATGTTTATATTCGTAGGGAGGATCGGCAAAAATTAAATCAAACTTCTGATTCGTTTTCTCCAGAAACTTCAGTATTTCCGATTTATACACGAGCAAGTCATCTGTGCAATCAAATCGCTTCGCCATTTCTTGAATGTGACGAACACAGTTGTAATTTTGATCAACAGCGATAACTGTTCCTGCTTCACGTGAGAGAAATTCGATGGAAATACTTCCTGTTCCAGCACACAAATCCAAGATTTTCAAATCGTCCATCACCAATTGGTGAGTTAGGACGTTAAACAGACCTTCTTTCGCGAAATCTGTGGTTGGACGTGAAGGGAATTTTTTTGGAATACCGTATTTCCTTGTTTTGTACTTTCCTCGAATTATACGCACAGTTGCTGAGCTTTAGGGATGAAATCAGTCGCTAAGTTAACACTAAAACTAGAGAGGTCTTTCACTTTTTCCAATCCAGATTTGATTTCATTGAGGTGTTCTTCCGATTGTCCATTTCCAACTACCAGCTCAATTGACCCTTTTTCTTCAGTCAATTCCTTTTGTTGTAGCGCAAAAACGAGATGATAAATCACATCTTCCACCGATTGAGAATCGAAGAATGAGTAGAACTGCACTTCGTTGTGTTTCACCATGGAAAGGTAGAAGTATCCTTTGTTAATGATCAATGTAGATTTCAGATAGAATGCATTACTGTCCAATGAACTGCGCAATGCATGAGTTCCTAAATGTTGAAGAATGATTCGTGGATACTTGATCACAAAAAAGGATTTGATCCACGTTGGGACCTCGAATACATTTACCACTCCAGCTTCCCAGATACGGTTGTAATCAATATCTGTTTTGTTGATGGTGTCTCCAAAACACAACTGAAAAATAGATTGAGCATTTGATTCTGCAAATATCGCATTCGGAACAAGAGTCGATTTGTCTGTATCCCACGCAAGTGTTACTTCATCAAAATCTTCAGAAAGAAAAGAAGTGCTAGAAATAGCCGTGTTCAAGATTTCCTTTACTGTCTCAGCATTGAATCCATGAAAAACCACGGAGTGCTCTTGATCAATTTGAGAATCTCGTACGTAAACGAATGACGCACCCTGGCGCGAAATGGTTATCGCTAGGTGTTTCTTCATGCTATTCGTTCTCCCAAGAACCGCCTAATTCCTTTGGCGATGTCAATGATCCGAAAGACATATCCTTTTTCAAGTAAGGAAGTGTTCCTTTCACTTCAATGGCTGGAGCATATGTGCTGTCAGGTGTAAGCAAAGAATCAACCGTTGCAATAGCCCATTCTTCTTTTCCTTTTGTCATAGGAATGTAACGAAGAGAATCTGGGTAGAACGTTCCAACACCACTCAATTTACGAGCTTCAAGGTAAGAACGGCTTTGGAATTTTGATTTTAACAAGCTCACTTGAACGGTATCACGACGGAAACCTTCGAAGTCAGCAGAATTTGGATTACCTGCCCATTTTGATAGGCGATACGCTTCGTCCTCAGTCATGTTAAAGTCCAAAGGACGATTGTCGTTATATAAAAAATCGCTTTCTTCTCTGATCAACTTTCTGTTCGGAACACTACCTTCAGAGAAAACGTAATCGACTGTTCCGTTTTTCACGAAGTCCGTTACTTCTTCCCAAGAACCAGCGTAAATTCCATTTCTCTCTTGGTATTCCTTTTGAATATAGATTACATCCTCCAGATTTTGTTTGGATGTTTTCAATAACATGTCGTTTCTTTCTTGAGTAGCAATCTCAGTGCTAACCTCAGTCCAAGAGACAGCCAACATAACAATTCCAGCTATTCCAGCAAGAACTCCAAAAATCACAAGGAAGAGTGTTTTCATCTTTCCCGAACTGTAGAGTAAGCTCAATCCTCCTGCGATAAACATTAGAACAGCAGAAAGCATAAACATTGGTCCTTGATCCTTGCTAATACCAATTATTAGTAGCACTACACCAAGGGTTAGCAACAATACAGGAACGGAGTACTTCTTAAAAAGAACTGAAAATTTGTTTGTCATGATTATCTCTTTACTTTTATCGTGTAACAAATCTACAATTTTTTCAATTCTACTGACGGTCGTACAGTACTTTTTTTTAACCGTTTAGTCAACGATTGAAACAATTGAATTTAGCGGGGCAATTGAATCGAATGAATCAGCCAAAATCAACGTTTTACACAACTGTACTCGAGTATTTTAATCTTGAACCCAATGACGGGCAACAAGGTTTGTTCATTGCACTGGAGAATTTCGCACGAAAACGTGACGGAAAGCAGCTGTTTATTCTGAAAGGATATGCGGGAACTGGTAAAACATCAGCCCTCGGAGCATTTGTTAAAGCGCTAAACCATTACAAGGTGAAAACGAAGTTGGTGGCTCCAACTGGTCGCGCGGCAAAGGTGTTCAGTCACAAATCGGGGCAAGATGCGATGACGATTCACAAAATGATCTACCGGAGAAAATCCAAGGCTGATCTTTCTTCCCCAGTTAGTTTACAAGCAAATTTATTCAAGAATACGGTCTTTATTGTGGATGAAGCTTCCATGATTGGAGACTACACGATGCAAAAAGATGGTTCGATCAGTGCTAGAAACTTGTTGGAAGATTTGTTTGAGTTTGTCTATACGGGAGTTGGATGCAAATTAATTCTCATGGGGGATGCAGGCCAGTTACCGCCAGTAGGAAGTGATACCTCTCCAGCACTGAGCGAGGAATATTTATCCCACAATTATTTCGGCTTGAACATCAGTTCGTTCAAGTTGAGTGAAGTTGTACGTCAGGCACAAGATTCAGAAATTCTCCGAAACGCCACTCTTTTAAGGAATACGAAGTGGGTGGACTATCCCAAGTTCAACATTCGTGAGAAAACAGATTTATTTCGATTGAATGGTGCTGAATTGCAGGAAGAATTGGAATCGAGTTATTCGAATGTAGGTCAGGAGGAGACAATTATCATTACGCGTTCGAACAAAAATGCGAACCTCTACAATCAACAGATACGCGGAAGAATTCTTTGGTATGAGGAAGAATTGTGCTCAGGAGATTCCTTGATGGTGGTAAAAAACAACTACTATTGGATGGGCGATGATAACCGGATGGGGTTTATTGCCAACGGTGAAATCGTCAGAGTGAAACGTATTTTGAAACGTGAAGAAATCTACGGATTCGAGTTCGCTCGGGTCAGTGTCGAGTTTGTCGACTATGTGGATTTGGGTGAAATAGAGTTGGTCATTCACATCGAGTCATTGACCTCTGAAGGCCCATCATTGACAAGGAACAGAATGAAAGACTTATTCTACGAAGTAGAACGAGATTACATTCACATCAGAAATAAAAAGGAGCGTTACGAGGCTATTTTGGCAGATCAATATTTCAATGCACTGCAGGTGAAATACGCCTATGCTGTTACCTGTCATAAATCGCAGGGAGGGCAGTGGGCGCACGTCTACATCGATCAAGGCTTCATTAATGATGATATCCTAGGTCCTGATTACTATCGCTGGCTCTACACTGCCTTAACGCGTGGAACGGAAAAGGTTCTTTTGGTGAATTTCAGGGATGAGTTTTTTGAAACTAATTAGAAATACAGAATTAAGAATCGACAAGTGTAGTGCCATTTTCCACGATTAAAGTCCGATCTCGGCTCCGCTCAATCTCTCATTTTCGATTCTACAATCTCCTGCTGTGAGTTGAGCGCTGAGCGCAGTCGAAGCGCGTTATCAATCATGGAAGCGGAAGTTGAACAATGTTTCCAGATGATTACCTCGCCAATTCTTAATTCTATATTCAACCATCCTTGTTTAAAGTGCTGAACAGAACACCCAATAATATCCGTATTCTGAATCAGGATCGTAGAAAACACCTAATCCCACTTTCTTACTAGATTCGTTGAACATGTTTCGGTAATGCCCAGGACTATTGTACCATTGCATGTATGTCACATTCGCGGATTCATTACCCGCAGCAATGTTTTCGGAGTTCGCAAACGACTTCGAATAGAATCTCCTGATTCGATCAAAGGTACCTCCAACTTGAGTTAGTTTTTCTCCTGAGCGATCAAAACTGTCGTGATCAAAGTAATCCTGCGTCGCTAAATCGTAGGCATGATAGCGAGCTGCTTTCGCTAAATCCTCATCCCATACTAGTTCTGACATTCCTTTTTCGACGCGCGCTTCGTTGATGATACGCAACATCTCTTTCTCGCCTTGCGGACTGGATGAAATAACGATTTCTTTTCCTGAAGGCATGCCGTAAAACTTTGTACTTGAATTGGCATCTACGGTTATGGCAATTGGTGCAAGTTTTGTCGTTTCAGTTTTCGATTTCGTTTCTACGAGTGCAATATCACCCAAATCGACTTCAACTGTTTTATCCAGTTTATTTAGTGTGGTGAGTAGGGTAGAGCTATATTTTCCTTCGTCCTCTTCTTCGAGTTGATCTGCAACAAGGTAGGCGCGCTCGGTGAGTTCTTCCGTGTAATCATCCCAATTGACATCAGACGCAATGGTTCCGTCATCTTTTTGTTGGAAGGTAATGGCATAGCCGATGGCACGCTTCAAGTTTCTGTATTTCCCAGTAGTTGATCGCGATTTATCCGCTCGTGCGTTGTAAATAATACTCGAAAAGTAATACGCCGCAGGGTTTTCAGGAAATAGCTTGATGTACCGTTTCGAAACTTCAAGGCATTGCTTTTGGTCTTTTTCGTGAAGTTTTTCGAGTCGATTGAATAGAATATCGCTTGAGAGAGCCGAGAATGGCAGTGCAAGCAAGAGGAGAATGATTGCATTTTTCATTGTGGAGAGATTAAATGAATACTATGTGTACATAACACTTCTGTCTGAAGATGGTTACGTTTTTTTTTTTCATCGAATGATTATTCGTGCATTTACACTTCAGGCAATAACTTCAGTTTCAGATCGTTTTTAAATCAAATTTCCACTATGAGAGTCATACTTACAATTACCTGTTTAATCTTTTCCAGTTTGCTGTTTAGCCAAGATAACAAGGTACACCTTGGACTTAACCTGTCTACATATTTATCCAATCAAACAGATTTGGGAATAGGTTCAG
>JBGCDF010000362.1:0-3973 GCA_045105095.1 Crocinitomicaceae bacterium
GTCAAAACTTTACTCCCATTATTGCCTCAGATGATTGCGCGTATCCTGAAGAAGTAATTGCCACAGATTTTGATTCTGATGGTGATCTGGACATTGCGTACTCCTCGTTTATTGACAGAAGAATCGGTTGGTTGGAAAACACAACCATTGATTGTCAACGCACCTATTCCTATCAAATGGACAGTATTTGTCCTGGTGATGATATCGTATTCAATGGAACTGCCTATTCGAATGAAGGGTGGTATGCCGACACGTTGACAAATATCGAAGGTTGTGATAGTATCGCCTCTTTTGAACTGTTTCACTATCAGACACAACAACTCACAATAAGCGCAGTAGATTTCGACCTATCGGCACCTAGTGGCCTATTTAATTATCAGTGGTTCTTAAATGGAGTTGCACTTGCTGGTGAGACCACTGATAACATTGATGCACTGAATTACGGAAACGGATTATACAGTTTAGAAGCGGTTACATCAGATGGATGTCTAGTGATTTCTTCCGATTACAGCGTGACAACGATTTCAGTTGATGAACTGAACTTGAATGAGTACTACGTATATCCTAATCCGGCAGAAAATATCGTTCATTTAAAACTGAATAATGACGATTTCTTTGAAAGGGCGATTTTGACGTCCATTGCTGGAAAGGTGATCAAATCTGTCTCATACGATGAAATGCTAAATGGTCTTGATGTATCAAGTTTTCCTAAAGGAATCTATTTTGTGAACATCGAAACAGGAAAGAATAAGTATACTCTTTCATTTGTCAAACGTTAGTTTGAGATGCGATTGGTGTTGGTGAGTATTTCATTGTAATGTCAACTTATCGTACCTTTATTCGACAAGATCCTCGCATGAAAAAAACACATCTGATCATATTATCGGCACTGATTTTCACGCTCACCTCCTGCTCCATTCGTCGTCTGGAAAAAATGAACGTTTACAAGGAAGTAAGTGCGGAATCTTTCGAAGAGCTCCTCAAGGAGCCTGACATAAACATCATTGATGTTCGAACCCGCTCCGAATTTGAGAAGTCACATATTTCTGGTGCACAAAACGCAAGCTATTTTAGTGGACATTTTGATGAGCTGGTGGATTCTCTGAATCTCGATACATCACGAAAGACGCTGATTTACTGTGAAACACAACATCGCAGTCTATTTGCCGCCAAAAAACTGTACAAAGCAGGATTCAAAACGATTGTCGATCTGGATAAAGGAATGCTGCACTGGAGAAAGAACGATTTCCCTTACGTCGAATCGGATAGTATATCACACATCAAAGACACACTTAAATAAGCACTCAAATGGCCACATCCATCTTATCAGAAACTCCAGAACTCAATTACACAGAGCCCTCTGATTACTTCAATCCTGAAGCATTCACTTCACTCGTTGAAAACAGAAGGAGCTGCAGAATGTATACGGAAGAAACTGTCCCCGAGGACGTCATGAACAAGTGCCTCGATCTTGCACTTTTGGCACCCAATTCATCGAATATGCAGCCCTGGGAGTTTTATTGGGTTCGTTCAGAGGAAAAGCGAGAAAAATTGAATGGATACTGTTTGGATCAAAATGCTGCAAAAACGGCAGCGGAAATAATTGTTGTCGTGGCACGCAGAGATACATGGAAGCGCAATGCGAAACTCATGTTGGAGGCATTTGAAAGCCAATCTGAAAAAGTACCCGAATCGGCAATTATGTATTACAAGAAACTAGCACCACTCGCCTACAATCAAGGCCCACTTGGATTGCTTGGTGTCGTAAAGCGAGCAGTGTTGAATATAATAGCGATCAATAAACCCATGGTACGTCAGCCAAAGTCCATTGCAGACATGCGGGTTTGGTCAAACAAAACAAGCGCTTTGGCATGCGAAAACCTCATGTTGGCGTTTCGTGCACACGGATACGACACATGTCCCATGGAAGGCCTAGATCAACGACGTGTTCGAAAACTTCTCAATCTTCCCTACGGGAAAGCCGAAGTGTGCATGGCGATAAGTGTAGGAAAACGGGCACACAACGGAATTTATGGTCCCCGCATTCGTTTTGACCGAGAGCTGTTTGTAAAGGAAGTTTAGATCAACTGTCGGGGGCGTAAATATGAAGTCATTAAATTTGGAAATTCCTTTATTTTCACCCAACCTATACCAAAAAAGAGTCGTAATTTATTAGTATACAATTCGCTAATTTGACTGACTCGCCATAATGACCCAACAAGAAAAAGTTCTACGCTTCAGAAAAAAGTTCATGACAGAAAGTCCAGTATGGTATTCTGGAGTTCTGCATTACCTCATAAACGGAACATTGCTATTCGGAAGTTCCATCTTTTTATTTCTACAAATAGAGGATCTGCGCTGGATTGAATTGCTCACAATCCCAGTTGTGTTGGTTCTCGGAAGCCTAACGGTGTATCTTATTCATCGCTATCCCTTGCATCAGAAATATCCCTCTGTTCGAAAACAAACCTACGATCAACACACCCTAATTCACCACCGATTTTATACCAATGAGCTCTATGATGTGGGAAAAGATGAGGAATCAAATACCTTCTTCTTCCCTCCTGCGGTTGTGTTTTCATTTACGGCAATTTTCCTTCCTGGGCTGTACTTCTTGACACAAGTGTTTCTTCCATCTAATGTTGTATTCTTGCTTGTCGGCATGAGCAGTGTATATTTCATTTTGTATGAAATCGTGCATTATACCTCTCACCTTCCTGAAAAACATTGGATAATGAATTTGGGATACTTCAGACGCATGCGTCAGCACCATTTGGATCACCACGATCCGAGGATGATGGAAAAGTACAATTTCAATATTGTTTGCCCTTTGTTTGACTATGTATTTGGGACGAAGGTTATACCGAACGATAGGCAATTTTGAACAACGGTAGCCTTCACCTGAAAACTACCGCTCTAAGATTTTATAGACGCTTACTTCTTGACTACAGTCTTTGAGAAACGTCCCGAATCAGTAAGACCTACTAGTAAGTAACTTCCCGCGGCTAAGTGCTCAATATTCAAATCAGTGGCTTTCTGATCAAGTACTAACTGACCGCTTTTATTGAAGAGCTGAACACGATTAATCGGTTTTTCTGCTTCTACATGAATTACATCACTTGAGGGATTGGGATAAATTGATACGCGTAATTCTATGGGTTCCTCAATTCCCAATGGCGCAGCTTCGTAGTGGAAGAATTCCTCTTGTGCGAGGTACAGCTCGGCATTGACATCTAGTCGAATAAACTCAGCTTTACTCACGAATCCTTCAGAATCGTAATAGTAGGTATTCATCATAACGGTATCTCCACTCGGCGTCAACTCAAGATCTCTGAAGTGAAGGTTTTGAGCGTTCGACTGAAAGAATACAATATCACTCGGAGAAGTGGCTACTGTGTTATTGACAACCGAATAACTCTCATATTTTACGGGAGTTGAGCCGTTATATTCATAGGTTTTTCGCTGGTTCCAAATGAATCCATTTCCGGGCATGTAAAAGTATGCATCCATGTGCTCAATATTTGATCCATCGTAAGAGATCAAAAATTGCTCTACTGGCTCTAAACTTGCGCCAAATACTTGAGGGAGATAACTGATGAACTTAGTGCGTAAATTAGTACCCGCAATGTACTCAGATGTATCGGTATACGTGAGAGCGTCAAGCGTAGTAACATCGTATGTTGATCGTGTTAAACGATTACCGTCAAGATCATAGGTCATAGTTGTGCTATCTAAAGGAATCCATGTATTCGAGCTGAGAAATTCAAGCGTACGCTTTACTAGATTATTCTGTGCATCGTATTCATAAATGTCTCTGGTGTTTCCGCCGAAACTTGTTTCCATGACCAAGCCGTTTATCAAAACATTGCTAGTCGTGGACGTATATGTTAAGGGATATGATACTCCGCTATAACTCATGATCTGATCTGGAGAAGTGTTTACTATTGTTGATTGATTATCAAGTGTATAGCTA
>JBGCDF010000363.1:0-13735 GCA_045105095.1 Crocinitomicaceae bacterium
CGGATATAACAGATCACGTAGGTGTTTTCGGATTCAGTTCTCCTGCAGGAGGATGGGGAATCGGTCACCTTGGACAAGGAGGTTGGTATGGAACACTCTCAATCGGAAATTCGGGAGCGACAGGTGTGAAAGCATTTACCATCGACCATCCTGCCGATCCAGCTAATAAAATGCTCAAGCATTTTTCAGTAGAGTCGAACGAAGTACTGAACCTCTACAGAGGCATCGTTAATTTGGATGGTAACGGACAGGCGACAGTTGAACTTCCTGTCTATTTTGATCTGATCAACACCAATGTGAGCTACCAGCTTACGGCCATTGGATCCCCTCAACCACCATACGTTTTGACGGAAGTTCAAGGAAATTCTTTCCAAGTTGCGGGTGAGCCAAATACGAAGGTTTCATGGACAGTTTATGCGGATAGAAACGATCCTTATCTACAACAAAATCCAGAAGTGTCCACAGATGTGGTTGTGAAAACAGGTGCGCGTCAAGGCAAATACTTGAACCCTGAGTTGTATGGAATGCCTGATTCGAGTGCGATGTTCCCTAAGTCTGAGGTTCAGGCAGGATCGCAAATGAATCCAACTGCTTCTCAAGGTGCGAACGCGAACGTACAACAGATTAGACAAGAAGCGGCGAATACGCAAACACTTCAGATGCAGTCAGGTACTAGTTCCTCGTCAGAACAATAATTGAAAATAATCGATAATTTAGAGCTGTCTTCGAGAAAAGTCGGCTTTTTTGTAACGTTGGTTACATGAAAACGATCCAACTAGACGTAACTTTGGAAAAAAGTAGACAAGTATGTTCAAAGGATTATTTAAGAAAACGGATTACGCTCAATTATTAAAGGATGGAGCGATTATTATCGACGTGCGAAGCCCACAAGAGTATGCGCAAGGTGCGATTCCCGGCTCAGAGAACATTCCGCTAGGTAATATTCCTTCAAGAACAAAGCAAATTAAGTCATTGGAAGCGCCAATCATTTGCGTGTGTGCTTCTGGTATCCGTTCAGGATCAGCCAAAGGGCAATTGAAAGCTGCCGGAGTCGAAGCGTACAATGGTGGAGCATGGACGAAAATGATTCCTTATGTCAGCTAGTTCTAGTTATACGAGTACATTCGTACATTCTTATGATAAGTACTGGGATTACCTTTGGAAAACAATAACCCATCCTATTACTTCGGACGGCTTCATTAATGGTTTCTACGTGTTGATTTTTGCCTCGTTGCTAATATGGGGGCTAGAAATTTTGATTCCGTGGAGAAAAAAGCAGAAGACTTTTCGAAAAGATTTTTGGTTGGATGCATTTTACATGTTCTTCAACTTTTACATCTTCAATTTGTTGCTTTATGCGGCAATGTCAAATGTTTCATTGAAGGCTTTTTATGCGCTACTTTCACCACTTGGAATCCATAAAGGACAACATTTGATTGACATTCATGCCATAGGACTGCATTGGGCCTTGGAATTACTCATTTTCTTCTTAATTGCTGATTTCATTCAATGGTGTGTACACAACGCTTTGCACAGGATTCCTTTCCTCTGGAAATTCCACAAAATTCATCATTCCGTAAAGGAAATGGGTTTCGCGGCGCACTTGCGCTATCATTTTTTGGAAACCTTCGCTTATCAAGCAGTAAAGTACATTTCACTTTCAATGATTTTCGGGTTTACCTTGCAAAATGCGTTTATCGTGTATACGTTAACGGTAATTATAGGACATTTAAATCATGCCAACCTCAATTGGGATTACGGTCCTTTGAAATATTTCTTCAACAATCCGAAGATGCACATTTGGCATCATTCTAAGGAATTGCCAGCTGAGCACTCGAAAGGAATGAATTTTGGAATTTCTCTGAGCGTGTGGGACTACATTTTCGGAACGGCCTATGTACCAAGTTCAGGACGTGATATCGAGTTGGGGTTTCCTAATGATGAACAGTTTCCTGATTCCTTTGTTGGTCAGGTTATCGAACCATTCAAACCAGAAAAATCATGAGAAAGTACTTAGGTTTGGCAGTGGTGGGGTCATTAACTCTCGGTTTAGCGCCATTTTTTCCTCATCCTCATATTTGGAAACAACTAAAGAATCTTTGGTACGGCAGAGAGATGCTGATGATGGATTGGTTAGATTTACTCATGCATGGAGCTCCTTGGATTGCTCTGATCGTCATTTTGATTGGAATGGCGGTAGGGAAGAGGCGAACTCCAGAGCATCAAGACAAATAGAAGTCCGATTTAGTCTTTTCGTGTTTTTGCGAAAAACGAATACATCAAAAAGATCAGTGCTCCTGCCCAAAAAGCAATACTCACGAAGCTTGCTCTGATAACATTTGTAGGTTCAAAACTGAACTCAATTACGCTTTTTCCTTTAGGAAGAGGAATGGACATGAATGTCTCACTAACTCGTTGAATAGGTACTACTTTTCCATCAACCTTCGCTTGCCATGAAGGATAATAGTTCTGCAGATACACAAAATGACTCGCTTCGGGAAGCTCTGCGTTTACCGTCAATTCATTTGGGCTAAAAGTTTTAATCCACAATTTTTGTGCTGACAAACTATCAATGGATGCAGTATTTACGTAATTGTTTTCGTTCAATTCTTCTGCAAAGAAGATAAACGGGTACCTACTCATACGGTTGTATTCTCCTACTTCTACAGCTTTCGCCATGTGTGTGTACGAGTACGGGCTAATTCCGTCAAACGATGGGCGCTTCACGTAAATCGAAAGGTTTTTCCATAACTGGACGAACTTTGGATTCAGTGCAAGGTCATTATTCACAGCTATCGGATTCCATGCAGATGGCGTTGGATAGCCTTCTGGTAGATCTTCCATTCCTACAATTGCCTCAGACAAAGGTCGATCATCCAGTACCGTCCCATAGCGATTCATCCATGTGAATGAAACCGCTTCCACGACAACAATCAGGAGCAATGCTCTATTCCAGTTCAGTAGTTTGAATCTTCGAATCAGCAAAAAGGCGGCAAACAAAGCAATGAGGATTCCTCCCTGGAAGAAAACCAATTCTTTAATATTCGCTTGCTGCATGAAATGGAACCAACCAATGGTGACGATTTGCCCAAATTTGTATTTTTCAACTCCAGATAATAGTACAATGTTCACGATGCCTAAGAGCACAATTGCGCCAAGAATGATATAAATGAACTGTTTTTTTCGTTGCTCGGATGAAAGGATGTGTTGCAGTGAGAATCCAGCGGAAATCAATAGGAAAAACAATGCGAATAATCGGAAAAGTGATGGGAATCGGAACAAATCCATGAAGGGCAAGTAACTCGTCCATGTACGAAGAGGAAGTGTTTGTCCCAGCGAAATCAGGATGAAGAGGATACCTACTCCAAAATAAATACGCGCATTCTTTGGGGCGTCCTTTCTGAAAATCGTTGCGAAAATTGTGAGTAGGAGCAGTACCCCAAAATAGCAGTTGGTCATGGAGAAATCAGCCTCCCAGAAAGAGTAGTCATTCTTAGCTGTTGCCAGTGGGTAGATGTACGAAGTCATTGCCTGCGGCGATAATGAACCTTCGAGTGTATTCCAAACATCTGATCGGTTACCGAGTCCAGTTCCGCGACTGATCAAAGGTGCCATATCGAAGGATGCGATTAGAACCACGGCACTCATCAGCAAGAAGAGAACCGCTGAAATTCCAAAAAATAACCATTGATTTTTGTACAAATGATAACTCTTAGTGCGTATTTGCTTCCAGGAATTCGCCACAAAATATCCGAGCAACACATAAATCGTTACGATGAACATTCCTGGATATCCTCCCGATAAGAGTAAGAAGAGCACGAGTGCCAATTGAACGGCTGTTCGGAAGTTGGGATTTGCTTGCAGTCGTTGAAAATAAAGGAGTATCCACGGGAGCCATGCGGCGCTAACTATCCAGCCTATGTGCTGAGCATTTCCAATCATTAAGCCCGAAAGCATATAGCCAATGGCACAACTGAGGATTACCGCTCGCGAAAACCCGAAGTTCTTTAATAGGAAATAGAATCCAAGTCCACCAAGGTAGACGTGAAGCAAATACTCGAAATGTAAGGCGCCCATTGAATAACCACCGAACAGTGCTGCAACTCCCCAACTAACCGGATACCACGTTCCAGGATCGCCCATTTGAGAAAATCCTCCATTGATAAATGGATTCCAGAGAGGTAGCTGGTTGTGTGAAAGCGTATCTGTGATGAAGTACTTCCAAGGTAGATACAGATCCATGGCATCCCATTTCATCACGGCTTGACCAGATGCAAGCGGCCACAGAGCGGCAAGCAGCACGACTAAGAGTATGCCGGCATCAAAATATGTGGAACGCTTTTTATTCATTGATGATCGAAAGTACGAAACTTTATTGGGCAATTGTGCGACTTCTTTTTTGAATTCACCCTGAGGCCAACATCAGTTTTCAAGTATACGATCTGAATAACAATATCACCTAATTTTCCGAGAAAGGTTCGATTTTTGTTTCTTTGCGGTCATGAGGTTCATTTTCCTTATTTCTTTCCTCGTTTTTGGATCTGCACATGCGCAGGTTTTGGACAACCGAATGGGTGAAGCTTTTACAGATAAACCCTTTTTCGACGAGGACTTCGTGAAACGTAATCGTTTGAAGCAACTGAACGGGACATACACCTATAAAAATCAGGGAGGCCCGATGCGCGAAACGAAATTCAAGCATGTTTTCGAATTTGATCGTGATGGGCGACTCATACTCACGTACGAAACGCGCACTGATGATGGAACAAAAGATACTTCGTGGAACATCTACGAGTATGACGAATACGGTTTTCTCAATCTTCACCGAAAAACAGATGAAGACGGATTCACAGCGGTGCGTTACACCAACGACTCGGTTGGGCGTGTGATCAAAGAGGAATATCTGCGCGAGATTGATAGCAACGGTCGCACAGTTCGGACATTAGCGTTCAATGAAGAACGATTTGTGTACGCTGAGTTTGACAATCAGACGAAATGTACGCATTACAACAACTATGATTTGCCTTATCTGGATGAGGTATACAATTACAATGATTTAGGGTATCTGGTGAGTCGCGAGGAGCGAATCAAAATGACATCTTCGGTATACACGTATACGCATGAATACAACGATAAAGGGAAACTTGCAGCCATCAAAAAGACGAGCAATCGCAAGTCGGGAATTCTGGAGGAAATGACCTTCAAGTATGACGAATTAGGCAATTTAATTGAGAAACGCATTTATCGTGATGGAGAATTCACGACCGATATTCAAATCATTTACAACAGTAAAACGAAGCTGCTATCTGCAGTTTTAACAAAGCAAGTGAGTACAGGGTTCATGACCATTATACGATTCAGAGATTATGAATTCTACTAGCGCTGTTTTCGTGAATTAGAGTGTGACTTCTGACGGTATCAACCCATTCTTCCTTCAATCGCAAACTTCACCGACTCTTCCAACGAATAAAACTGTTCATCTAGTGCGTCAATGATTTTTTCATTGCTGTATGTTCTTTCAGAGAACAAAGAATTTACGGTCTCTTTTGTCATAGAGGGATTCTTCCATGTGAACACCGACATGAAACCAAGAGCTCTTCGCGCTAAATTGGCCAACCATCGTTTGATGAGTTTATGTGGCGCCCGAACACCAAGTTGATTGGACACTTCCGTCATTAACTCTTTGAATGGTTGATTACTTCCGATGCACAAGAAGCGCTCGTGGGAAATGTCTGATTTCAGAAGTTTGATCATAATGCGTGAGACGTCTCTAGCATCTACCGTTGCATTTTTTCCTGGAGGATAATACTTCATTCCCTTTTTTAGAGTCTTCAGCAGGGTCAGAGAACTATCTCCCCAATTACCGGCTCCAAGTATGACACACGGATTCACAATGACTGCAGATAAACCTTCTTCCATGCCACGCCAAACTTCCTTCTCTGCAGAATATTTGGAAATGGAATACCCTGAAGTTGTTGGAGTGTTCTTCCAAACCGTTTTTTCAGAAATGATCTCTTTTCCTGTTCCGCCAATGGCGGCTGTGGAGCTCACATAGCACAATTTTTTGATTCCAGTTGCCAGGGCGATATTCACAATATTGGCTGTGCCAGTCCGGTTCATTTTGATCAACTGACTGAAATCGTGCTTATGAAAAGAGACAAGGGCTGCGCAGTGATAGACGAAATCGCAGCCGTTCATGCATTCTTCCAGAGTAACAATGTCAAGAATGTTCCCTTGAATCCATTCAATCTTTTGAAAACGTCGCTGTCCTTGATCAGGATCGAAATGCGTAAAAAATTCTTGAAGTTGTTTTCGCTTAGCTTCGGATCGATAGAGTGCACGAATCGGAGTGTCATCACGACTTAAATCGAACAATAATTGCGATCCGAGGACACCAGTCCCACCAGTTATGAAAATCATGTTACTAAATTACGATCTTTCGTCAAATCTGATTGTATTTTAACACCGAACTAGTGTGTGAATCGTTCAATGGTATATTCCGCAATTTTCCTCATCTAAGAAAATGTGTGTTTCGTCGAAAACTTCGAACAATTTGGTGTTACCAATGAGTATTTATTTTGCACATAATTGTGATATGTTGTTACTTTGTACCATGAAATTAAGTTTAGTTTCTCTACTAGTAATTATCTCCCTCTCTTCGTGCAAATCTGAGTACGAACAACGCTTGGAAGAAGCCCTCGAACTCAAGGAACGCATGGTTCTTGTTGAGGCCAACAGTTCCATCTACGAACAATACGATTTGTTCAGCGAAAAAGAACTCCTTGAAGAAGAAATTCGTTTTTTAGCGAAAGTTTCTGGAAACGAAAAACTCTTTTTAAAAGAGATTTACAAGGATTAGAGTTTGAGCTCAATACTAGGGTCCCAATAGTGCTTGTCGAAATCGACAACTTGGTCGTTTTGTACCTCAATTTTTTCACGTTTCAGTAGCTCTTCCATCAGCGTTGGAGTAGAGAAATGCATTTTTCCAGTGAGCAAACCTTTTCGATTTACTACACGATGTGCAGGAACATCGGGCATAGTGCCAGCTGCATTCATTGCCCAGCCAACCATTCTGCTTGAGCGCGGAGCTCCAAGGTATTTGGCAACAGATCCATAAGAAGTCACGCGCCCTTCAGGAATCAAACGAACGACATCGTAAACGTCTTTAAAAAAATCCTTGCTTTGCTCACTGAGTTTCATGATTTGAAATTAGTGAAAAATAATCGGGGTTCGGCTCCGCTCACCCCTCTTGTTTTAACCAGATAATTCGAGGGGTGAGCGGAGCCGAACCCCGCATCAAAAAATTCTCACGATCTCCTGAACCATCCAGCAATCTTCTTACGTCGCCAAACCCCCAAGGTGATCAACCCAATGAGTAAAAGCGGCCAAATAGAAATGAACCCCAATGAAATAAACTTTACGGCCTGCCAACCAGTTCCAAATGATTCACTGGCATCATCGGAATACGTTTTCTCAAAACGTTCTGGAGATTCGGTGTACTGTACTTGCTCGTACATCATGAGTGTTACCGTGCTCAAGTCAACACGGTCGTTTAGGTAACGCAATCGTCCTTCTTTTGCCTCAATTTCTTCTGTGATGACGCGAATTGCTTCTTCCGCCTCGATAATGTCTTTTACAGTTCCTGTCTTTGTCTTCAACACTTGGATGTAGCGATCACGAACCTCACGCTTGGTCTTCAGTCGTGCCTGAATATCCACGAATTCTTCAGTCACATCTTGAGAGGAAATGTCTGAACGATTCATAAAAACGGATTGACCTTTTATAGCGCTTACAAACTTTTGAAACTGGGCATTGGGAACCCGAACGGTGATCGTATTGGTAATTCGATAGGAATCATTCGACATCCGCATATCAGAAACGAACGCGTCGTACTTTTCGCTCAGTTTATTGATTTCTTCCGTAGATTTCTCCACATTCTTCACTTGAAATTCAAGATCTGCCGTCCAGATCAACTTTCGGTTTTCTAGTTTCTTGTTTTGCTTGTATTTAGGACTATTGGCACTCATGTCCATTTCCATGCTGGCTGTCTGCTGCATATTTTCAGACTTTTCCATGTGAGCGCCAGCACTTTCAGAGTTGGTACAAGAAGTGGATAGTATTAATAAAAATACGGTTAAGGTTGTAATAATGGATTGAATCGGTTTCATAGGTGTTGATTTTATCAAGTTGTAGTTCTGTACACTATAACACAGGAAGTGTTCACTGTTACTCGAATTTAACGCCTTTTAACAAAGTGCTTGTGTGATTGCGACTTAGCTATCTTTTCATTGCTTCTTCGATGCGTTCGTGTAAGCCTTTTTTAAAGGTAGAGGATACAGGAATCTCAAATTCCGAAACCCAAATTCGGTTGGAGTTGATGGCTTTGATATTGGCAAAGTTCACCACGTATCGACGATGAACTTGGATGAAATCACTATGAGAAATTTGCTCAATTAGCACGCTTATTTTTTCACGAATCACATACCTGCGGCTGGATGTCATTACCTCCACGTAATTTCCATTCGACATGAGATAATGTATTTGATCAATTTCAAGAGAAATCTGTTTTCTTCCCTCTTTCAGAAGCACTTTTGAGTGTGATTCTTCTTGTTTTTTTGAAGTGATGCTGTTATACCTTTTGAGGGCAATGCGAATGTTGGTAATCAGGGTAGGAGCGTTAAATGGTTTCAGTAAGTAACTATCGGGTTCAGTTCTGGAAACTTCCATGAGCGTTTGAGGATCTCCATATGCCGTCAAATAAATGAAAGGAATGGATAAATTCGCCCTGATTTTTTCCGCAAGCCAAATTCCATCCTTCTCGCCTATAAGGTGTATGTCGATCAGAACTAAATCAGGCGTGTTCTCTTGTATTTCCGACCACGCGACACTGGCCTTGGCCGAACTTCCAGTTACCTCGAAGCCATTTCCTTGAAGTACTGAAATGATGGATGCTCTGGTCATAGCCATATCCTCTACCACGTATATACTATTCTTCATCTGCAATTGGTTTGAATTGAATGAAACATGAGAACCCTTCAGTGTTTCCCAATTGGAAGTGACCATTCATTTCTTCCGACAACATCTCTACTAATTTTAGTCCTAGTTTGTCGGAAGTTGAGAGCTGAAAATCTGCTGGGAGTCCTTTTCCATTGTCACTGTATTCGAAGCGATAATCAGATCCGAGTTGAGCAAGACGAATGGTTATTTGTCCGGCTCCATCGAGAAAAGCATGTTTGTTACTATTGATCAGTAGTTCATTAATGATAAGACCCAAGGAAACAACATGGTTCATTTCAATCTTTACCTTTTCGTCAATATCAATGGTAATATCATGATCCGCCATAAGGGAATTACCCATAACTGCATCTACTAACTTTCGCATATAGGAACGAGATTCGATGGAATCATATCGATCACTTTGATACAGCATTTCGTGCGCCATGGCAATACTTTGAATGTATTGTTGAGATTCTCTGAACACTGTTTCGGGCTGTTCGGTAGCCAGTTTTGTGCCCTGTAATTGCAGGATTCCTGAAATAATTTGAAGATTGTTTTTTACACGATGATGAATTTCTTTAAGCAAGATGTTCTTCTCCTTCAATGCAGCTTCCAATGATTCATTCTGTTCATTAATTTTTTTACGATTTCTTCTTAGAATTACGTAGAATGAAATCATGATTAAAAAGAAGACAGAGATCAATATGAGTCCGATAAATTGATAATTGATGGTTCTGGATTGTACAAGTGTGTCGCTTCGAAGTTGTTCTATTTCTCGCTGCTTTTCTTCCGTCTGAAACCGTGTCGATGCGAACAAGTGTTTTCTTTTTATTCTGACCTGCTTAAGGGAATCATCCAATTGTTGTTGTCGTTGGAAAAAGGTGTTGGCTTTCGTCTGGTTGTCGAGGAGTAAATATGATTTAGCCTTTAATCCATATGCACGAATTCTTGCCTCAGGAAGGTCTAGTATTATCTCTTCTGCAAAGGCTAGATTGATATATCGAAGGGTGTTTTCTGGATCTCCTCTCAGGAAATAAGTTTCGGCAATGTCGCAGTAGGCATCAACGTATGTCTGTCGTTCAAGAACAATCTCTTTCCAACGAAGCAATCGTTTGAAGGCTTTGTCCGCTTCGATGTATTTTCCATTCTTCAAATCAATTTCCGCAATGTTGGATAAAATGACATCTTCAAAATATTGGTTGTATTCGGGATGACGTTTGATCGGGTCGAGTTCTGAGGGTGGTGATGGAATGGATAGTTCGTGGATCGCTCGCTTGTACTGTTTACGGGCTTCATCGTATTCCCCGAGTTTAAAGTGACACAGCCCAATATTGTTGATCATGCTGGCCTTGAATAATTGATCTCCGTTTTCTGAGAAAATGGCTTCTTGCTTGCTGAATCCTTTAATGGCTTCTTCATAATTTCTTAGTTTGAAATGAATCATTGCCAGGTCGTAATCCAGTGAAAAAATTGAGTTTCTGAACGCACCATACTTTTCGGTCAGTCGATCTAATTCAGGTATAAGATTGAGCATCTCTTCGAAAAACTCCATTCGCGCGTAGAATTCGAATAATAACCGAATCATGTGCTTTTCTTCAGGAATTTCATGACGGTTCGCATAGTCTTGCAAACTGGGAATTTGTTCGATGAGTTGTTTGTATTTCCGATGATGCCAATAGTATTTGGCCAGGGCGATTTTTAATTTAAAAACAATGACTTCGTCACTATTCCGATCGGCGTATTTGATTGCAGAAAGGAATTTTTCTTCAAGTCCATCGGGTGCAGAAATTGCTTCCAGGTGCTGCGCATCGTATAAGATTTCGCACAACTCTATCATAGTCGATAACTCTGCGTTGGATGAAACAGGTATGCTTACTTGATTCAGACTCGACCGAATTTCCTTTTCCTGAGCGTAACTGGAGGAACAAATGAATAGAAGAATTATAAGTGTTCTCAAAGTTTGAACGTTGAATAAGTGAATGAGACTAAAGTAGTGAAGTTTCATGCCCAATTGCACTCATACTTCACAAAGAATAGTCGTTTCGTCACATTTTTTGAGTAGTACTCCTGTGTTCCTATACCTTAATAATCACATTTCTAACTAAAAACTATTTCAACTATGTGCAATGTTACCTTTTGGAAAGACAAGGATTTTTCCGGACACAACAAAAATTATGATGGGCCGATAGATATCACGGATACAAATGATATTCATTGGACGGATCACAGCAGTGACGATATGAAAGATGATATCAGTTCAATTCAAACAGATGGTTCTGCGTGGGTGCAAATTTATTCCTCAACAGATCATGGGGGTAGAACAACCTTAATTGGCCCGAATTCAAATGTAAATCTCGACGAGGTATATGATGATGAACAAGGCAAAGACATGGACGATACCATTCAAAGCTTTGAGATCTTTGATAACTTACCCCTGAACATCACCGCGGTCATCAATAATTTCATCGCTCTCTATCCAGGTGCTACTAGCGGGCATAACAGTGACTATAAAGACTACCTCGATATTTATTCGCAGGATTCTGAATACTGGGTGTACTACCCAGAAATTGATATTACGGGAAATGTTGTTGCGTTTACGGTTAATTTAAGTCATAGACAGTCTGAGACAGATGATCAGGCTACGTTGACATTCAGTATGAATGGAGACGGACGTTTTGTTGACTCCATCAAGGTAAGCTACACGATGGCCGAGGCTACACAAATCCCTGATTGGATGATCACGATAATTGATGACGCAATCGAGGTCGCCTCCGTGGGTGCCATGGCGATTGCTGATGGAGCGGAAATCGTTTTAACAGATGGTGTAGGAGTTGTAGCGACGGTTGAAACGGATGAATTGATCGAAGACATTGCAGATGCTCTGACATTCTGTGTGGATCATTTGAATGCAGTGCTGAATGCAGTATTTAAACTTCAGGATGATGGAGGGGCCATGAATTTCGCAGCAGTAGTTTCTCAGTGCATCTCACGTACGGTACTCGCATATTACCAGGAGCTATTCGGACCAGATGAAAACACCGTTTACTGGAGAAGCTCTGACAGGTTTTTAGATAGTCTGTCACAAAACAGTAGTTTAACAGATGTAGACAGCAGCTGGAATACTTCCAAACATACTCAGTATGTAACATTTACCTATGATGATACAGATGATGAGTACCGTTCTTATTTACCTGACGCATCTTTCTTTTATGCTAAGGGCGGAAGTGTGTTGAGCACGAAAATCGATTACGTCGATTCGCTGTCTAAAGATGATCACTTGATTTCACAGGCTATTTTTGATCCGAAAGGAGAGTTGTTCGCACTTATTGGTAACATTGATTTGTACGACGGTTCATCGGATGATGATTACAAAGCTCCGACATCTGGGGTTCTGACGTACAATGCCGATAGCGAAATGATTCATATTACGAAGGATGATGACGGGAATGATACAATTACCGTCTTAACAGATGAGTCAAGCCTTGAAAGTGCGTATGCATCTATGCTTAGTGCTTCACTGACTGCAACTGGGTCTGATTTTGACATTACGATAAGTCAACAACAAAGCCAATTGATTGATGTTTCCTTGGCAGTTATTTCCGCAATGAAAACGTCGATCGTAATGTGATAACTATTGGAAGTGAGTGGTAAGGGAAGGAAACTTCTTTTACCATTTGCTCCTTGATGTCATCAGGTTTTTGAAGAAGATTTCCGCTCAAAAGAGCCCACTAAACCTAAAATTGGTCCAATTGCCAAAAGGGTGTAGATGTAAACAGGGTTGGTAGACTCCTGTAGTACATTCAGCAATTGTATGCTGATGATCGTAATAGAGAAACCGATACAATTAACAATAGTGAGAGCAGATCCTTTAACTTCTGCTGATGCGTTTTGAGCAACCAGTGTGGAGAATAGAGGGGAATCGGCTATCACCACGATACCCCAAACAAAAAGGAAACCGATAAATAGAACCTCAGATTCTATTAAGAAGAATAGAGGAGATAGAATGCAACATACGGCAGATAAGGTCAATGCGAGGTTTGCGGTTCGCTTCGTCCCGAGTCTCTGAGAAAGGTATCCTCCAAGTACGCAACCAAATGCGCCTATCGCTATAATGGCGAATGAGAGAAGGGGGATGTTCAAGGTTATTTGATGCTGAAGACTATATGTCGTTAAAATGATTGGAACAAATGCCCAAAACGCGTACAGTTCCCACATGTGGCCAAAATATCCAAATGCTGCAGAACGAAACTTCCGGTTCTTGAATACGTGGAAGGAGGCCGATAAATTGAGTTTACCCCCGGACGTTCTGTATGGCCCATTCGGAACTAGGATGAGCATAAGCAAACCACCAATTGTTGCAAGCGATGAGGTGACAATAAGCACGGATTTCCATGGAATTGCATCCGTAATTTCTTTTGCAAGATGCGGAAAGGCGGTTCCAAGTACTAATGCTCCAACCAGAAACCCAAGGGATTTGCCAAGCCCTTTTTCAAAGTAATCTGCGGCTATTTTCATTCCAACGGGATAGATTCCAGCCAAGAAGAAACCGGTAGCAAAGCGAAGGGATAAGATGCTGGTTAGGGTATTTCCTTCCAATATTACAGCAAGATTAAACAAAGCGCCGAGTAGTCCGCAAATGAAGAAAACCTTCGATGGAGGAAAGCGATCTGCAATAGTTAAAATTGCGAATATGAGTGTTCCGAAAATAAATCCAAATTGTACTGCGGATGTCAAGTGC
>JBGCDF010000364.1:0-14693 GCA_045105095.1 Crocinitomicaceae bacterium
GAAGAATCGAGATTTGTGATGATGTCTGGAACAGCGCAGGATTACGGAGTATCAGAAATACCGACAATGTTTTTAATCTCTCCTGAAGGAATTTTGTTGGGGAAGAAAAGCTTGCAAGAAATTGAAGAGATAATTAAAGATTCATAAAGATGAAAAGTGCATTGTTGATTGTAGTGGTTTTGTTAGCTGGTGTGACTTTAGCACAGGAGTTAGTTCCACCGCCACCACCGCCAAGTCCGAACGAAGAGGTAGTTAAAAGTGATGTTGTTGATTTTCCAGATGTGGAGGCGGAGTTTCTCGGTGGGCAAGAAGCATTACAAAAGTACATTCAGGATAATGTTCTCTACCCTGAGGTTTCAAGACAGCTAGGAGATCAAGGTCGCGTATATGTACGGTTTATCGTTGAGCCCGATGGACACATTTCTAAAATCGATGTAGTGCGCGGGATTTCACCAGAGTTGGATAGAGAAGCGAAACGGCTTGTGAGAGGAATGCCTCGTTGGAAGGCAGCAGAAGTTGATAATAAGAAAGTCCGGGCTCGTTGTATCTTGCCGATATCATTTGTGTTGGAAGGCCCAAAGGAGATAGACAAAAAGTGATAGATGCAGTTACTACATCGTTCACCACTAATAACAAATTGAATGTTTGATCGTTAATTTACTATGAAATCAATTGTGCTTCTTGTTTTTGTTGCCCTTGCAACTAGTTGCTTTGGACAGGATACTTCGACGAATGCTCCGCGCATCACCAAGATCAAGTTCGGCGAAATAAAAATCAACGGGAAGAAGTACGAGAAAGACATCGTTATCGACAACGGTGAAGTTCGTCAGCGAAAGAAAGGACCCTCCAAAAAAAAAAAAAAGAGCATTGGTAGTACAGGGCATACACCACTCACCGAATTTGAAGAAATACCATGGGATTGCAAGGTGCTTGTCATCGGAATCGGCATGTCCAGACGTCTTCCAGTAACTGATGGATTTAAAGCAGCTGCAAAGGAAAAAGGTGTTGAACTTATCCTGTTAAGGACTCCCGAAGCAGTAGACTATTTCATGGAGAACTACTCAGACGAGATGAATGCAATTTTCCATATAACTTGCTGAAAACGATCAGCTCGATTTGCGCACTTGATGATGCAAGAGGAAATGGTTAACTTCAAGTATGGAAGTTGAAAAAGTAATCAGCATACTGGGTTTTGGTAACATCGGTAAACTTATCTGTGCCTTACTTTTACCGTACAAAGACCATCGATTTGCTATCAATATTATCGATGTCGATGACAGCGTAATAGGAGCAATTACAGACATGAAACACGGGGAAAAACTGTTTCCGAACCATTCGATTTCTTTCAACGATCAATCCTTGTTGGATGGTTCAGACTTCATTTTTCATTGTGCTGGAGCCTCCGTTCCGAAAGGGAAATCCAGGTTGTATACCTGTGAACAAAGCGTCAAAATTACTGAAGCAGTATTTCGTGATTTCAAGGCTACACCAACTTCATTTGAAACAACGTCCTGAACAGAATTCCCTTGTGTAATAGCAACACGACCCCCCTCAATGGGCGTATTGTTATCTTGATCTGTGATTTCAAACAACACGACTATGCTATCCGTTTGTTGTGCAAAAGAATGAAAGCCGAGAAGCAATCCAAGTAATAGTGTAAATCTTGTTTTTATAGTAAGTACTCATTTAAATCTAAGGAAACCTGATGGTCTTCCCGAGGAGTTTAGGAAGTGTGTAGTCACATGTATTTCGTGTTGAGCAATGTGTAAAAGTCATCCATCAGTGTAATTATATTCCGAGATGAGTATCTTGTGTCCAAATCTTAAGTATGTTCCCTATTCTTGAAACTGATCGAGTCATTTTACGACAAATTACTGATGCTGATCTACCAAACATCTTCAAAGGCTTGTCTAATCCTGAGATCGTTAAACATTACGAAGTAAGCTTTCAGACAGAAGAAGAAACGAAAGAACAAATGCAGTGGTACGCTGACTTAGAAAAAAATGAAACTGGAATTTGGTGGGCAGTTTGCTCAAAAGATGATGGAAGATTTCTTGGTACAGGAGGATTGTGCGATGTCAATAAAGAACACAAAAAGGCAGAAATTGGTTTTTGGTTACTTGAAGAGAATTGGGGTAAGGGCTACATGTCAGAGGCGATGAAACTTATTCAGGAATATGCGTTTAACCAAATGGAACTTCATCGAATTGAAGGGTACGTTGAATCTGACAATTTCAAATGCAGAAAAGCGATTAAAAAATTACAGTACACGCATGAAGGAACCATGCGCGACTGTGAATTCAAAAACGGGAAATTTATCAGCGTTGCTATTTACGCGAAGCTGTCAGAGAATTAGATAAACCTTTTTAAGGTTTGATTTATAGTTAAAAACTGGGGAGTTCAGTCGTGTTCTCCCCAGTGTTCAGTTAGCTAGCCTGCTCGAAAAAGAATAACAGCGATTACGATGAGAACGAGCAATATTCCTAATAAGAATAGACTCATTCTTTTGCAACACTTCTCGATAATTTTATCGATGACCGTTCCAGATCCTGAAGGATCGACAGGTGTTAAATCAGTTCTATCGTGAAATGCGGAAGCGTTTAACGTTTGTTCTCGAGTAAATTGACTTCCTCGAATCGTTGCTCCTGAGGCGAGAAATCTGCATTGATACGTTCCACTAAGATTCGCAACAAAGGTATTTTCAAAGATTCCAGGTTCGATTTCGTTTAGACTCAAGGTAAATTGACTAGCATCAGGTCGTACGATTTCAACATGGATGTTAGCTCTCTGCTCAATTGGTAAACCGTACTCCGTCAAAACAGAATGCAAGGTTATCGTTGAGCCAGGCTCAAGCCCGTTCTGATGAATTGTCGGACTCATTTTTAAATTGGAGTACGTATTGATGATAACTGAGTATTTTGCGCCGTGAGCAGCGAGGCTATTCGAAGCTGCGGTTTCGTTATCACTCAATCTTGAAATGACTTTTTTGTATGCTTTTGGATCTACATTTAAGATGACATTCCAGACTCCAGTATGATTATCCGATGGGAAGGCGACAGGTAAACTAAACTTGTAGTTTTTCGATGTTTGCCCCACATGGTACTCAATTCCTAAGGTTGATGCGTTGGATGGATCAATGATATCTCCGTTTGGAGTTTCTATTCTCATGTCCACAACTTGATGATCAACCAACAAGATAACCGTTGCGTCAAGATCAGCTTCGTTTACGACGAATGGAATTTTGATCACTTGCTGCGAATTGATGTATCCCGTTGGATCCAGAATAATATTGTTGTTCGTCACTCCTGCCAGAATCTGTAAGAAGTATTTTGGAACTCGGAAATAATCGTCAATACTTGAGCTGAGAATCCCTGTTAGTTTTAAATAGCCTCCTGTTCCGTTTGTTAAGGAATTCAGCGCATTTGTATCAACCTGCGATTCATTTCCCAGACCTATAGCAAAGGTTCTGTCGTTTATTGAACCAGATACACTATCAATTGTCACAGGGGAATTTTCATGTCCATCTGTAAATACGATTAAAGCTTTTTCTTCATAATCCGCATTCGGAATAGCATCAATTAAGTCACGCGCGAGTTGAATCCCATCTCCCACGGATGTTGCTCCACCCGGATTGGTTTGATGAGAGGAAACGGCCGCTATCCCAGCAACTCTATCTAGGTCATTTGATATTCGAGTAATGGCCAATCCAGGGTACGTAGCATCATTTGTCGGATAAGCGTCATGATCAAACCGAATCAATCCCACTCCGTTGTCAAATGGAATCACTTCCATAAACTTAGTTGCAGCATCCTTTAGTACATCAACTCTTCTTAGACCAGATGTACCCGCATCGGAATTCATACTTCCAGATTGGTCTAAGGCCAGCATTACTGCTACACGAGGCCGAACAATCGAATTAGCAGTAATGACAAATTCGAATTCTTGACCGCTCTCGACACATTCAAATGTTACCGACCCATTGGGAACGGCTACATTCGCTGTACCAGCAGTATATCCAATCCAAATCCGAACGGTTGTATAGGGTTCAGGACTGTGAGATGCAGTAATTTGACCAGAAACTGGATACAAAATTGAAAAAGGATCGGCTGGCTCGAATCCTGCTTTTACTCGAATCGTCGCATCTGAACATCCGTAAACATTGAATACTGCCGCTCTGGAAGCAGTATCTCCAGAAGGGATGTCATTGAAGTTCACAACGGGAGGAGTCCCCGTATTTTCAACTTCTACATATGGCGCCATATTTGAGTTAGTGTCGTAACAGGGCGGCATTACCACTGAGATGTGCTTTGAATTTTTTATTTCTTGCTGATTGTCCGGAGAAGCCCAGGGTCTTAGGCCTAAACCTCCAGCCCATGGTTCAAGGTTTTCGGTTATGCTAATGTCTGCTGTTTCACTTCCATAGGTCAGGTTGGGATCTAAACGCCATTCTTCTCCTGGCTCAGTTTGCCATTTGGCCCAAATTCTATCAACGTTAGAGTGTAAAAGGTAGACAAACGGATCTTCGAATGCCGTGTGGGCAAAGCCAATTGTTCCTCCTATGTATCCATGCACTCTATCATGATTGGGAACACTTTCCAATACCGTTCTAAAAATGGGGAATTGATCAATTTGATCCTCTCCATTGGTAGAAGCAATAATGTCCGCATCGGGATCAACTAATGGTGCTCCGGCATCTAAATCTCTCGTAAATGGCGGGAAACCACTGAATGGATCACCCGCGTCTCCACTAGAGGACCCCATAAAGTCAGAGGTGAATAAATTGACAGTTCCTCCACTGCCATCATCCGCAGCCCTCGGATCTTGCGTCCAATCCCAGTAATGCAGTGATAACTGTGGGTCGATTTCCCTTAGTAGCTCCTCATACCGATTGATGAGTTCTCTGTGCCAGGGCAAAAAGGACGGTCCTCCATGTACATGTGTTGCTTCATGAATTTCATCTTGTTTTACCCATTTCGAAACCCCATCGGGATAATACCGACTATTCAGTTGCACAACTGCATTTATGAATCGGTCGCGTTCTGCTGCACTTACATGTGCAATATTCCTTCTAATTCCATCTCCTAAAGCCATAGATTAAATTTTTAGTGATTAAATCCGATGAAAGGAAGTTCGAAGTAATCGCGCAAAAAAATAGATCAATTGCCACGAATCAAGGAAAACTCAAAAGTGAATAGAGGTCCAAAAAAACTGTACGTTCATCGGCTTGGTTGAATCCAATATATGAATATTAGAGAAGCTGGTGCTTAATAAAAACACCCGTTTTTCACTTCGGAATCCCGAGAAAAAATGGAGTAAAAACCGATTTAACGAACTGTTTATAAGTTACTTATGTGCGGATAAAACCGTGCGTTTCAATGTTTCTGAATTGCTTGAAACGAACTCCTCCATCACCTTGAAAAAGTTGAGGATATCCTCTTTAGAATTGGTAGCGTTAATAGTTACCAATCGAATAAAGGTGTCCTCCTTAAATGATCCGAATCCGACCACTGTTATCTGATGTTCGTAAAGCGCCGTGCACAATGTCATAGGATCAATGTCCTTGTAATTAAAACAGATCGAAATCGAATCATCGAAGCTGTAAACTGTGTAATCGGGATTATTTTGAACGTATTCGCGTGCAACATCAGCTAAATAAAACTGCTGATCAACGATGTCTCTCAAGCCACTCGTTCCAACCGATTTCCAGAGCGTCCAGAACTTTAGAGCGTCGTTTCTTCGTCCACACTGAAAAGATGTTTTCCCGAGGTTGAAGTCGTCACCGTCTGTTTGGTAGAGGTAATCTGCGTCGTTGCTGAATGAACCATGTAAGTACTTTTTGTCTTTTACCAGGATGATGGAACAGGTAAGGGGGGTTCCGATCATTTTGTGCGCATTGTAACTGAAAGAATCCGATCGTTCCATTCCTTTCGTGAGGTGCTTGTACTTCTCACTAAAAATGACACTTCCGCAATAGGCACCATCGACATGTAGCCACAAATCGTATTTTTCAGTGATGTCAGCTATTTGATCGATAGGATCGAAAGCTCCAAGCACCGTCGTTCCTGCCGTTGCATTCACGTAGGTTGGAATGTATCCATCCGCTATATCTTGCTTGATTTGTTCTTCTAACTTTTCAGGAATCATTCTTCCTACAGTATCTGCTTCGATGTATCGAACATTGTTTCTTCCAAAACCAGCAAAACTTGCATTTTTTGCATTTGAGTAATGTGATTCCTTCGAAGAATACGCAATTAGCGGTTTCCGAACGCCTTCCGCACGACTACTCTGATCTTTCGCGTCACGTCCCATTACAAGCGCCATGTAGTTACTCATGGATCCTCCGGTAGGGAAGGTTCCGTTGCTCTCAGGACCATAACCAACCAAATCGCATGAACGTCGAATGATCTCCTGTTCAATTCCCACTTGAGGTCCAGCCACTTTATACGTGTACATACTGTTGTTAAGCATGACAGCGAGCAAATCACCGATAACGGCTTTTCCTTGTCTTCCTCCAAACAATTGATTGAAGAATAGATTCGTCGCTGTTTTCGGAGTAGAGACAAGCACTTCTCTGAGTATCTCTTTGAATTGATCATCGACGATTGCTGATTCATTCAGCGAAAGGTCAATGGATTCATACAATTTATCGGCCGCAATTCTATTGGCTACAGGATGTTGAGCTTCTTCGTTCAATAAAGCCTCCACTAGTTCGTTAAAGAGAGCTAAATCACTATTGATATTCGACATGTAATTGAAATAGTTTAATTTTCGATGGATTCCGGAACAGTTGTGTAAACCAACTCCCGATTGATAAAATTACCCGTTGTTTCATCGAAGATGTTACAGGTTTTAATGGGTTTTGCGTATAAATGAAGCGACATACTTCTTCCTTCGGAGATGTTTTTCAGACTATGGAAGCCCATAAAGTCGATCATGTAAGTTATGTCGTTTGCTTGTGAAACATCAGATTTGATGAGTTTGAGCGTATTCTCTTCATCCATTTTGAATAGGGACTCTTCCAATTCACCTTTTACGGTCTTTACCCAGCATTCTTCACCACCATGATCGTGAATGGGTGTTTTCTGACCTTCTTCCCAACAAAGTAGGATGAGTTCAAACTTTTCATCTTCGAAAACGCAATTGCGTGTGTAGCAACCGTCCGACCAAGAGCAAAAATTTTCAAATTCGCTCACTGGAATGTGCATAGAACGGAAAATTTGATTGTAGGTCGTCCTCTCACCCTCTGCCAGAGCGGTGACAAGTTCGTTAATGGTATTGATTGTTGTTGTAGTGTTTTTTTCGGAATTCAAAGAGATTGCGCTTTTTGTTCAAAATATGTACAAATCCAAGGTCTATCCCTAAATTTCACTAGAAAATGGATGATATTTCTTATTGATTCCTAGTGGGGCAAAAATAGCGATTTTTAATCATTTTCGCCACTTTTTCTTCAGTTTTAACCGTTTTAGCTTAAAAAATGAGTCGTTTTCTCAATTTTATGAGCATTTTACGGAAACAGTAAAATGGGAGTTTTAAATCCCTGATATTTTGGTCTCTGCTAAATAGGCAGTGGTCGTAAATAATCAATACTACTTATGGAAGAACAAAATTTTGCAATTAAAGTAGGCGTGTTAGCCGTTTACGTTGGAATCCTTTTTCTGATTGGAATTCTGGCATCCCGTCGAATCAAAAACATGAGTGACTACTACGTCGGAGGAAAGAACATGGGCTTCTGGGCGGTGGCTTTTTCGGCGAGAGCAACAGGTGAGTCTGGTTGGCTCTTGATTGGCTTGACCGGAATGGGAGCGATAGCAGGTTATTCAGGATACTGGGTAGTGGCGGGTGAGCTTCTGGGTGTCTTCATTTCATGGCAATTCATGGCGAAACGGTTCAAGCGAAGGTCTGACGGATATAATGCAATCACCATTCCCGATTACTTACAAGCACACTTTAAAACATCTTCTCACACCCTGCGTGTAATTGCGGCAGCAGTCTTGGTAATTTTCGTGACCATTTATGTGGCTTCACAAATGGACGTAACCGGGATCGCTTTTGAATCAATGTTGAACATTCAATATGAATATGGCGCCCTAATAGGCTTTGTTATTGTATTGATCTATATCTTTATTGGAGGTTTTGTTGCAGCCGTTTGGTCAGACATGTTCCAAGGAGTATTGATGTTTTTCGGACTGATTTTATTGCCTATTGTAGTGTGGTTTTCAATGGATCACGGCGCTGGAATTACAGAGGGCTTGAATTCCATAGATCCAACACTCACACAGGTGATGGGGCGAAGCGACGATGGTTGGATGAACCTCTTTACCATTCTCGGTTTCTCAATGATTGGCCTCGGGTTCTTGGGGTCTCCGCAAGTGTACGTGCGATTCATGTCTATTAAAAAAGAATCAGAAATTGATAAAGGAAAGTGGGTAGCGATGATTTTCACCTTGCTTACCGATGCTGCGGCAGTAACAATTGGAATTTTCGGTCGAATCTATTTCACCAAAGAAGGACAAGATCCGGAAGCAGTGCTAGGTACGGGAGGAGAAGATGTGTTAAGCATGGTTACGAATGAGTTTCTCCCAACAATTTTGGTAGCGATTTTCATTGCCATTGTACTTTCCGCAATCATGTCAACCATCGATTCTCTGCTCATCTTAGCTTCGAGTGCTATCACACGAGATTTTTACCAGAAAATTTTCAAACCGAACCTGAAGAGCGAAAACCTCACGAAATTTTCGAGAATAGCCACTGTGGTCATGGCGCTCTCAGCATTGGGGATAGCCATTCTGTTGTACAATTTATATCCTGAGAGGAAAGTGTTCTGGGTGATGATTTTCGGTTGGTCAGGAATCGCAGCGACTTTTTGTCCTGTGATCATCTTGTCCTTGTTTTGGAAAGGATATTCCGAACGTGGCGCAGTAGCTTCCATGATAACAGGATTCGTGTCCGTGATCGTCTTCAAGTTTGTCGTTTCGGAAATGGACAGTGTTGGTGCCTACTTCATAGAACTCGATGTATTGGCACCATCGTTTGCCATGGCAATGCTAGTTGGGTTTATTGTTTCGAAAATATTTCCCCCTCGAACCGATGCAATCGAGAGAACCGTAGAAATTGATCGAGGAGTAGATTCCAAAGTAGAGGAAACCCCACTTGATCAACTAGATTGATTCATATTGGTTGGGGAATTTCCGGCCATTCACAACATTATAGGAGCTAATACTGGCGGAAAATATCGAATGTGGGTTGGTTTTCATGGTAAATTATTATCTTCATGGCTATATAACCTAAACTCCAAATGCTATGAGTAAAATACACGAAAGTCTAAAAGCGAATCAAGAAGAAATTTTGGCGGCTTTGCCAAAGGAATTACAAGAAGATTTTAAAAAGGAATTAGAGATGCCTCCAGTAGAAACACCTCACCTGAGTGGTGATGATGAGATTGCAGCAATAAAGGCAGAGCTAGTAGCCAACCCTTCCGTTGATGAGAACTTAGCTGCGGATGAACTGAAAGAGATTAGTGCACCGGGTAGAGTAGCCCCTTTGAGTGAGGCAGAAGCCAAAGCGGAAGAAGAAACGTTACTTGCTGAAGTGAAAGCGGGCATTGAAGGAAATTCCTAGTTAGCTGATAAACACTAAATATTTCGAGCCCTTACATCTGTCAGAAACGGATGTAAGGGCTTTTTTTTATGTCAAAAACGCTGGAATACTGACTAAAGTCATTTGCTTTGAAAGCAGATGCGCCTATCTTCATAGAAAAATGGGGTATGGAAAAGGGGGAGAAAATCGCAGTAATGACTGGAGCAACATCAGGATTCGGTCAAGTTGTTGCAAAGCACCTGGTCAAAACACGTCACAAATTGGTGTTTCTCGCACGAACGGATGCTAAGGCGAAAGAGCTAATAAATGAATTAAGCGCTAATGGTTCTGGCAGTGTAGATTATATCTTATGTGATCTATCTTCGCTGAATTCAATTTCAGAAGCATGTTCGGAACTCCTGAAACGATACAATCGAATTGACCTACTCATCCTCAATGCGGGATTATGGAATTCCAACTATCAAGAATCTAAGGATGGAGTAGAAGAAACCTTTCAGGTTAATTTATTGGCGCCAGTAATCATGTTTCAAAAGTTGAAAAACCTCATTCCAAGAAACGAAGGAGCAAAAGTTCTGATAACTGCATCAACCCTTCATCAAGGAACTATAAAATATGATGATATTGAATTCAGAAAGAATTTTTCTGGTTTCAAAGCATATCGTCAATCAAAGTTGGGAGTAATACTCATTTCTCGATTTTGGGCGAAATTACCAGAGTTTTCAGGAATTTCTTTCTACAGTATTCATCCAGGAGTGGTTCGTACCCGAATTGCTGAAAGAGCGGGTTGGTTCTCAAGGATGTTCTTTAAACTCATTGGCTCTTCTCTCGAAAAAGGAGCTCGAACGCATATTCATTTGATTGATCAGCCAGCAAGTAAATTGACTTCAGGAGAGTACTACGCCAAAAGTAAAATCACACGAGCAGCAAAAGAGACCTACGACTTGCAGAATGCTTCTAAGCTGTTTGAGGCCTTAAATCCATATATCGACGATTATCTTCCTTAGACTTACTGCATGTTTAAGGATTTGAGAGAAGAAAAAATGGTACTGGATATCAATCTCTATTACCAATTCACAATACTTTCTTATCTTCGATACACTACCGAGAATAAGAACCCCCAATTACAACTGACCATTGCTAAGTGAAGATCAATCTATGAAAAAACTGTTTATTACCTCGTTATTTACCTGTGTCGCATTGTTGTCTTTTGCTCAGAATACGAATATTTCTGGAGTCATCAATGCATATACCAACGTGACGACTATTTCAGGAACTACCGTTTCTGTTGGCTCATCTGCTGGCTATTCAGCGGGAGATCAAGTGCTCATCATTCAAATGCAGGGTGCAACAATTAATGAATCTAATTCCAGTTCTTTTGGAAACATTACTGGCATTGGAAATGCAGGAAACTATGAATTTGCAACGATATGTTCAGTGCCGAATGGAACACAATTAATTGTGAACAATGTTCAGCGAACCTATAGTGTTTCTGGAAATGTGCAGGTCGTTTCCGTTCCTGTATACGATGACGCAACAATAACTGGAACGTTAACCGCCGATCCATGGAACGGATCAGTAGGGGGAATTCTTGTTTTTGAGTGCAATGGCACTCTGACAATGAACGCAGCAATTGAAATAAGTGGCTTAGGTTTTCGTGGAGGAGCAATTACAACTTCGACGTATTCCTGTTCGGCTTTTTCCAATGTGACAGACTACTTTTATAATATTACAGATGGCCGTGGTGCAAATAAGGCCGAAGGTGTCGCACTTTTCATTCCTAGCAAAACAGGCGGTCGTGGAGCTCAAGCCAATGGAGGTGGAGGTTCGAATGATCATAATGGAGGCGGCGGCGGCGGCGCCAATGGATCTGCAGGTGGGCTTGGAGGTGAGCGCATTCCAGCTACTCCGTTTACGTGTAAGTGCACAGCGCCAGGTGCCGCAGGGAAGGCGAATACCTATTCAACTAGCGCAAATAAAGTGTTTCTCGGTGGAGGAGGAGGTTCAGGTCATGAGAACAACGTAGGAGAAGGCAGTTCTGGTGTGAACGGTGGAGGAATTGTTATCATTAAGTCGAACGCTTTGAATGGAAATGGACAATGGATTAACGCAAATGGCGCCCCTGGACCGAATCCGTCATTTGATGGAGCAGGAGGCGGAGGTGCAGGAGGAACGGTGTTACTTGATGTAGCATCTTACGCCGGAACGCTGAACATTAACGCAAATGGCACGGACGGTGGCGGTGTGTACGGAAGCGGAAGCTCCAACTGCAACGGCCCTGGAGGTGGTGGAAGTGGCGGTGTTCTTTGGGTGAATCAGGGCTCAGTGCCAACAAATGTCAATTATGTGGCCAGCGGAGGGTTATCAGGAACGACCTTGGGTTCTATGCAATCGAATTGCCCAGTTGGAGGAACGAACAATGCCACGGCTGGATCTGCGGGTATTACAGTTACTTCCCTCTCAATAGTAGAAAACAGTTGTAACGTCAACAGTTCGGTGACGGCATCAATTTGCGGGTCGGATAGTCTTTTTGTCGGCGGGTCATGGCAGACAACTTCTGGTGTTTACGTTGATTCGATTACTTCAGGATGCTGTGATAGTATCATACAAACCACGTTAACAGTAGTACCAAATTATTCGAGCACAATGAATGAGACGATTTGTTCAGGGGAAAGCATCACTGTGAATGGTACGGTCTACGACCAAACGGTTACTGGAGCAACGGAAGTGTTTACCAATGTAGGATCAAGTGGTTGTGATAGCGTCGTGACGATCAATTTGACCGTGCTTCCACCATTAACAGGAACCATAAATGAAACGATTTGTGACGGGGAAAGTATTGTAATTAATGGTACTACCTATGATTCAGCAGTGACAGGTGCGACTGAAGTATTTACCAATGTTGGACCTTATAATTGCGATAGTATAGTAACGGTTAATATTACCGTGAACTCCGTGGATAATACAGTGACGAACGCCTCACCAACTTTAACAGCGAATTTGGCTGGTGCAGCTTATCAGTGGATTAATTGTCCGGAGTTGACGGATATTTCTGGTGAGACGAATCAATCGTATACGGCAACGACAAACGGTTCTTATGCAGTGATCGTCACTGCGAATGGTTGCTCTGATACTTCGGCTTGTGAAGAGATTAATGGATTAGGATTCATTGAGAACGAGTTCGGTGCTGGATGCGTGATTTTCCCGAATCCAACTAATGGCAAGTTCGCCATTGATCTCGGAGAGACGTACCAATCTGTGAAGATTTCTATTTCCGATTTAAGTGGAAAGTTGATACTATCGGAAGAGCATATCGAAGGACAACTGTTCGAGATGAAATTAGAAGAAACTGCTGGAATTTACCTCTTGACAATTGAGACGGAGGAGAAGAGAGCAATAGTTCGCTTGGTGAAAGAATAATAATCTGAGAACAAGAAAAAGCCCCAACACTCAGAAGAGAATTGGGGCGAATCATTCTTATGCCGTTGCCGCATTATTCAGAGCGGTGTAGTCTTCGTTGATGGTTTCAACTTCAATATCTTCGTTCTCTGCCCTCATTCTGAATTCTTCTAAGATTTCTTTGATGTCATTGCTGAGGTGTTTTACTGACGAGTAATCCAAAACTACCTTCACGTCCTCAGGAATAGAGTCCAACTCAGCAGTTAGACTTGCCTTATTCAAGAAAGTCATATTCTCTGATAATAATACTCGATACAAATCTTTCTCTCCGTTTGTATCCTTCTGCAAATAATGAGAATGTTTGAAGTTATTGTAGAGAATAAAGAAGATTGAGAAGACCAATCCAATTCCAATTCCTTTCAAAAGATCCGTCATCAAGATTCCGACGATTGTAGCTACAAATGGAATGAATTCAGCCCACCCTTTTTTGTAGATCGCTCTAAATAGAGATGGCTTCGCTAGTTTGTAACCGACCATAAACAGTATAGCTGCTAAACTCGCATAGGGAATCATGTTCAAAACACTTGGCAACAACACGATAAATCCAACGATGAGGATACCATGAAAAATTGCAGACATTTTCGTTTTTGCTCCAGAGTTGATGTTTGCTGAACTACGAACAATTACCTGCGTAATAGGCAGTCCTCCTAAAAATCCTGCAATCGTATTTCCAATTCCTTGAGCTACCAACTCACGATTTGGATTCGTGACGTGTTTCTCTGGATCTAATTTATCAGTTGCCTCAACACACAAGAGTGTTTCAATACTGGCAACGATGGCGATTGTTGCTCCCGTAATCCAGATAGATGAGGACCCCACTTTATCAAACAAAGGGAAAGCGAACAACTCAGAGAATTGCTTGCCCGCTATTCCAAGTGAAACGCGGTGTTCTTCACCAATTCCGTATTCTGTACCGTTCATAAAGAAGGTATACAAAATTCCTAGTGCTACTACTAAAACAGCACCAGGAGCGAAACGTAAGACGGTTTTCTTGATGAATTTCGATTCCCAAATGATAAGAATCGCAAGAGAGGTTATTGTAATTAATATAATGGTGAGAGACATTTCACTAGGATTCAAGATGATTGCCTTCATTTCCTGAAAGAAGGAGATCTTTTCATCTCCCAAATTGAAGAAGTTTCCGAGTGCATCTTTGTCGTATCCAAGGCCGTGCGTTAATTCCTTTTTGATCAAAATAAGACCAATGGCCGCGAGCATACCTTTGATGACAACGTTCGGGAAATAGTATCCGATGAACCCTGCCTTAAGTAATCCTAAAATCAATTGAATGACACCAGCAATCAGAACTGAGAAGCCAAGCATTTGCAAGGCCATCAAGTCTATGTCAGCTTCAGCAACTCCGTCTGCTCCCAATTCAGTTCTGAAAGAGGCGAGAGCGGTGATAATGATCGCAATTAGACCTGCAGCTGGACCTGAAACTCCAATTCGTGAATTAGAGAAAGCTCCAACTACGATACCCCCAACGATACCTGCGATCAAACCCGAAAAGGCGGGGACACCTAATACAAGTGCGATTCCAAGACATAGCGGTATTGCTACAAGAAAAACAACTAAACCCGCATGTAAGTCATTTTTAAGATGTTTAAAAATGTTCTGATTTGATTTACTCATGATGTCTC
>JBGCDF010000365.1:0-6932 GCA_045105095.1 Crocinitomicaceae bacterium
TACTCGTACATTGGAGCGTATGATATCTCAGACCCAACAAATATTGTTGAGGTAGATCGCATTCAGAGTTCACCTGGAGTTGGAACAATCCCACACAACGCACACGTTATGGGAGATTACGTCATAACAAGTCATTACACTGACGGAGTGGTTATTCATGATGTGACGCACCCATACAATATGATTGAAGTAGGGGATTATGATACCTACCCTGGACAAACCTTGGATTACGAAGGGTGTTGGGGAGCATACCCTTACCTGCCTTCTGGCTTGTGTTTGGCAACGGATAGATCGGAAGGACTGTTTCTTTTGTCGCCGACATATGTTCAAGGATCTTATCTCGAAGGAATTGTAACAGATGCATCAACCAGTAACCCAATCGATCTTGTCGAAGTAGTTATTGCAGGAGATCCTCAAACAGAAGAAACGGATCTTACTGGTTTTTACGCTACAGGCATCGCAGGTGCAGGAAGCTACGACGTTACTTACTCGAAAATCGGATACTTCCCTCAGACAATAACAGTTAATTTAACGACAGGAGTAATTACCAACCAGGATGTCCAGTTGGTACCAATTCCACCATACAATTTTACTGTTCGCGTGAGAGAATCTGGGACGAACAATCCTATTATCGGAGCAGATATTCGTTTGGAATGTGCACTGTTAACAGAGGAGGAACAATCCAATGGACTTGGAGATCGTGACTTCACCTTGTTTTATCAGGAACCATATGAAATTACTGTTGGAAAATGGGGATACGTTACGACTTGTTTAAATCAAGTGATTGACCAAAATACTGGCGAAATAACGGTCTTCCTTGATCCAGGTATTTATGATGATTTCTCATTCGATTTCGGTTGGACGACTAATGGATCAGCGTCAACTGGTCTTTGGGAGCGTGGAAAGCCGAATGGTACAACAGCTATGACGGCTCCTGGCTCTGATGTTGGAATGGATTGTGGACAACAAGCATATGTGACGGGTAATGCCTTCGGTGTCAATGCCGATGGTGATGATGTTGATGACGGAACAGCTATCTTAATATCTCCAGTAATGGATTTAACGAGTTATGGTGACCCTCAAGTAAACTACGCGCGTTGGTTTTACACTCAGTTTGGACCGAATCAACCAGATGATTCACTACGTGTAATTGCGAGTAATGGAGTTGTAACTGCTCAAATAGATATCATTGGAGAAGAGCCATCTACATTCGGAGATTGGCAATACGTGAATTTACGCTTACAGGATTATATTACCATTACACCAACTATGCAGTTCTTCTTTAGAACATCTGATTTAGATCCGGATATTAACATTACGGAGGCTGCATTAGATCTATTCTTCATCAGCGAGTATACCGTTGGATTGGATGAATTGTCTAAAACTGAAATCAAAGCATACCCGAATCCTACGAATGGAACGGTTCGATTGACGAATATTGAATCGCAACAGGAGTACACGGTGCTCAATATGAATGGACAAATGATTCTTGAAGGATCAGTAAGTCCAAATTCGACAGAAATCTTAATCGATTCGGTAGAATCTGGGGTGTACTTTGTTCATATTTCAAATCAAATTGTTAAGATTTTCAAGACCAAATAACGTTTAATTTTGGTCTCAGTGCTAGCGCTGAATAATCGTTAGAAAGCTCGAATTTAAGAAAACTAATAAGTGCTCATCAACGGCATTAACTGTTGACGATGTCTACATGGCTCACTTGTCATTGATGTGATGTTCTGCGCACAATGCTCGCTATACGAGAATTAAAACCTACACTTATGAAAACTATTTACTTACTCTTTTTGACCTTGTTACCAACGATGTGCTTCGCTCAGGTGAACATCGATTCAGTGGGACATCTGGATTACTACGCCCTTCATAATTCCTTTTTTTTGAATGATATTTGGGGATATGTTGACGAGAACGATAACGAATATGCACTCGTAGGAGCAGCGAACGGTACTGGAATTGTGGATGTAACGGATCCAGCCAATCCGAATGAAGTATTTTGGGAACCTGGGTCAGAATCCATTTGGCGAGATCTCAAAACCTTTGGAGACTACGCGTATGTGACGACTGAAGCAAACAACGGACTCTTAATTATTGATCTTTCGCCGCTTCCTTCATCGAATGCCTTGCCAACAAATTATTACTATGGTGACTCTGTTAACTCGCTCTACACAGCGCATAATATCTATATTGATTCTCTTGGGTATGCCTATATTTTTGGCAGTAATCAAGGAAATGGAGGGGTGATTATTCTGGATATTGCAACCGATCCAATGAACCCAGTTCAAGTGGGAGCGTTTGATAACTGGTACGCGCATGACGGTTACGTATTAGGAGACAAATTATATGTTGCTCATAGTTCTGATGGCTTTTTTAGCATCTTAGACATTACCGATCGCACAAATCCCATTTTGCTCGGAATCAAAGACACTCCAAGTAGCGTATCTCACAATATTTGGACAACCAGTGATGGACAGTTTGCTTTCACTACCGATGAAGTGGCACATGCATACATTACAGCCTACGATGTTTCTGATCCGACCAATATTGTTGAGGTGGATCGAATTCAAAGTAATCCGACAGTTGGAACTGTTCCTCACAACTCACATGTTTTCGGAGATTATTTGGTTACCAGTCATTACGCGGATGGTATAGTTATTCACGACATTACCTATCCCTACAACATGATTGAAGTAGGCGAATTTGATACACACCCTGCTGAGAGTTCATTTCTGGAGGGCTGCTGGGGAGCATATCCATATTTGCCTTCAGGATTGATATTAGCCACAGATATGCAAATGGGACTTTTCTTATTGGAACCGACCTATACTAAGGCTGCTTATTTAGAAGGCATTATTTCTGATGCTTCAAATTCGAATCTAGTGGATCAAGTGGAAGTGACTATTCAGGGAATGAATCAATCCACTTACTCTGATGCAATTGGCTTTTATGCAACTGGAACTCTAGGAACAGGTACATATGACATCACATATAGTAAAACTGGGTATTATCCACAGACGATTACCGTGAATCTCGTTAATGGAGTAGTAACAAATCAAGATGTTTCACTCGTTCCAATTCCATCTTTTGATATAACTGTAAAGGTTCGAGAGTCTGGAACGAATAACCCAATTATTGGAGCTGATATTCGATTGGAGTCATCGCTTACGCTTGATGAGGAACAGTCTAATGGTCTCGGAAATCGTTTGTTTACCATGTACGCTCAAGAAACCTACAAGATTACTGTTGGGAAGTGGGGATATGTAACAGATTGTTTTGACGTAGTGATCGACCAAAATACGACCGAAATCACCGTTCCTTTGGATCCAGGTATTTACGATGAGTTTACCTTTGATTTTGGCTGGTCAACTTCGAGTTCAGCATCTACCGGTCATTGGGAGCGTGGTAAGCCAAATGCCACAACTGCTGGTAATGCGGCTCCGGATTCTGATGTTGGTATGGATTGCGGAACGAATGCTTACGTTACAGGTAATGCCTTCGGAGTAGGTGTGGATTTCGATGATGTCGACGGAGGAGAAGTTACCCTCATTTCTCCATTGATGGATTTGACGAGTTATACTGATCCTCAAGTGAATTACGCTCGTTGGTTTTTCAATCAATTTGGTATAAATACTCCTAATGATTCTCTTCGAGTAACAGTTAGTAACGGAACGAATACTGCTCAGATTGATATTGTTGGCTCCGACATTCCGAATCATGGAACGTGGCAATACGTGAACCTGCGACTACAAGATTACATTTCCATTACATCAACAATGCAGTTCTTTTTTGAAACATCGGATTTTAATACCACCGATAACATTACCGAAGCAGGTGTAGACCTGTTCTTCATCAGCGAATACACGGTTGGATTGGATGAATTGTCGAAAACTGAAATTAAAGCATACCCGAATCCTACGAGTGGAACGGTTCAATTGACGAATATTGAATCGCAACAGGATTATAAGGTGCTCAATATGAATGGGCAAATCATTCTTGAAGGATCAGTAGGGCCAAATTCGACTAAAATCTTAATGGATCCATTAGAGTCTGGGGTGTATTTTGTTGAAATTTCAAATCAAATCGTGAAGATTTTTAAAACAAAATAAGGTTTAGTTTTGATCTCAGTGCTAGCGATGAATAGAGAACGATTAGAGTCATTAATCAACTGATTTTTAAAACTCTTCCAACGCCGCGGCTTTTTCCTATCTTCGGAAAAACAATACACATTGAAACGATTCCTTTCTTTGCTCCTTATTTTTCCATTCATTGGTTTTTCTCAGCTTTCTCCGGAACAAGAGCTTAAAGTGGATTCATTACAAAAGGTTATTAAAACGGCTAAACACGACACCACACGTATCAATGCTACATTCGCATGGGACGACATCATTTATTTTACTGATCCAGATTTAGACTTACAGCTCAACCTAGAAATTGACAGTATCTGTTCATCCAACCTAAAAAAGACACCTTCAACACATGAAAAAGGACATTTTCTGAAATCTAAAGGAAGGGCACTGAATAATATTGGTATCATTTTCTACGATCGAGGGGACTATGCAAAAGCCATAAATTACTTTGATGGAAGTATAAAGGCTAGTACTAAAGTTGGCGATAAAAAAGGAATAGCTCGCGCTGAAGTTAATATTGGCAATATTCGTCTTAGACAAGTTGAATATGAAAAAGCCCTAAAAAGCTTTAAAAACAGTATGGAAATTTTCGAAGAACTTGATGTTAAAGGTGGTCTTGCAAATTCATTGGAAAACATTGGTTTGTCCTATTCTGAGATGAAGGAGTATGAAAAGTCAAGGGATTATTACGACCGAAGCCTTAAACTCTACGAGGAGATTGGAGATAAAAAAGGGCGTGCGAATGTCTTTAGTAACATTGCCGAGCTGTACCGTTCTCTTGGAGACACATTAAAGAGCATGGAATATCACTCAAAGAGTCTCAGTATCAGAGAAGAAATTGGAGATAAAATTGGGATACCAATGTCGCTCAATCAGATAGGGAAAAGATTGGTAGAATTGGGCAATTACTCGGAAGCTTTGAAGATGCTAAAACGAAGCCTTGCCATTTCACAAGAAAATGGACTTAATAGGACCATTCAAGTTGCATCACAGTACCTTTCCAAGATCTACAAAAACCAAGGAGACTTCAAAAAAAGTTTGGAAATGTTCGAGCTGTACACGTTCACAAAAGAGAAAATCGAAAGTGAAGAAAATCAAAAAGCAGTAATTCAACAAGAGTATCGCTTTGCCTATGAAAAACAAGCTGCTCAAGATAGTGTAAAAGCCCTTGAAGCGAATAAAGTAAAAGACGCTCTACTTGCTACGGAAAAAGCGGAAAACGAGCGAAATCAACAAAAACAGTACTTTTTATACGTAGGTCTCGCCTTGGCAATCTTATTTGGAGTGCTCATTTTCAATCGTTTCAAAGTCGCAAACAAACAAAAGGCCATTATCGAAAAGCAAAAACTTGTGGTAGATGAGGCTTTTGATGAATTGGAAGAAGCACACAAAGAGATTACAGATAGCATTAATTATGCAGAACGAATTCAACGAAGCTTCTTAGCGACAAAAGATTTGTTGGATGAACAATTGAAGGAGCATTTTGTATTCTTTCAGCCTAAGGATGTCGTAAGCGGAGATTTCTATTGGGCATCTCAATTGAGTAATGGACATTTTGCCATCGTGAATGCTGATAGTACGGGCCATGGTGTTCCTGGCGCAATCATGAGTATTCTTAATATTTCTTCCATTGAATCAGCCGTAAAGGATAAATTAATCGAGCCCGCAGCCATTTTCAACGATGCTAGAAAAACGATCATTGAACGCTTAAAAAAAGACGGGAGTGAAGAAGGGGGGAAAGATGGAATGGATGCCAGTATGATATGCTTCAATCAGAAAAAAACAAAAATGTCCTACGTTGCTGCTCAAAATCCAATTTGGATCATTAGAGAAAATGAACTCATTCAGATTAAGCCCGAAAAAATGCCGATTGGCAAGCATGATAAGGAGAACGTTCCATTTACTGGAGGCGAATTTGACCTACAACAAGGTGATCAAGTCTATACCTTAACAGATGGATTTCAAGATCAATTCGGTGGACCAAAAGGTAAAAAGTTTATGATCAAAAAAATGAGAGAGTTTGTATTGTCGATTTCACATTTACCCATGGAAAAGCAGCACGAACAGTTGAAAGCGACCTTGGCTAATTGGATGGGTGATCAAGAACAAGTAGATGATATTTGTGTCGTTGGAATTAAAATCTAGTTCGTTAAGGATGTTTTAGAGGCTGTAATTCCAAATTCTACAGAAATCTCAATCGGTTTAGTAGAATCTGGGGTGTATTTTGTTCATGTTTCCAATCAGATTGTTACGATTTTTAAAACAAAATAAGCCGATGCGAAAGCATCAAGACGTTGAAGCAAAGGGTTCATTGAACAAGTTCATTATATTTGTCTGAAATTTAAAGAACCGATTTGGAGTTTAAGCTTGATATTTCTGTTGTTGTTCCTCTGTACAATGAGGTAGAATCCCTTCCGGAGCTATTTGCTTGGATAAAACGCGTAATGGATGAAAATAAATTCTCCTACGAGGTAGTTTTTGTGGATGACGGAAGTAAAGATGGTTCTTGGAAAATCGTTCAGGATTTAAGTGCTGAGCACACAGAAGTTGTAGGGATCAAGTTTCAACGAAATTATGGGAAATCCGCAGCTTTACAGAAAGGGTTTGAAGCAGTGCAAGGACGCGTTGTGATTACCATGGACGCCGATTTACAAGATTCTCCTGATGAGATTCCTGAGTTGTACAATATAGTCATAGAAAGTGACTACGATGTTGTTAAAAAAAAAAAAAAAAAGCGTTACGACCCATAATCAAAGACGATCCCAACAAAAATATACAACTGGGCAGCTCGCC
>JBGCDF010000366.1:0-25475 GCA_045105095.1 Crocinitomicaceae bacterium
TTGAAACAAGATCCACTCGCCAACGAACGATTCAATGCCCTCTCAAAAGGAACGCGCAGAGCGGTTATTTATATCGTGTTACAGTTGAAATCCAGTCAGAAGAGAATTGAGAAGAGTATTTTCCTGTTAGAAAATCTAAAACGCTCTCCTGAAAAACCAACAATGAGGAATATTCTAGGCAAAGATTTGCCCTAGGAATTAGCTATATTTGCTACCAAATTTTGCGCAATGACAGTTTATCTTGATAACGCAGCGACTACCCCAGTTGCCCCTGAAGTAGTAGAAGCAATGATACCAGTTTTGAAAGAAGGATTTGGAAATCCGTCTTCAACCCATTCATATGGACGAAAGACTAAGGCACTCATTGAAACTTCTCGTCGTTCTATCGCCAAACATTTAAATTGTAGGCCCTCCGAAATTATTTTTACTTCAGGGGGTACGGAAGCTGACAACATGGCTCTTACTTCAGCCGTGGTTCATTGCGGAGTGACTCACATCATCACCTCACAGATTGAACATAAGGCGGTGATTTGCGCGTCGGATGCATTGAAGGAACAACACGGAGTGAAAGTTTCCTACGTGAAACTCGATGAAAACGGTGCTGTTAATCTAGAAGATTTAGAGCGATTACTTGAAGAAGATGGAAAAGCCATCGTTTCATTGATGCACGCAAATAACGAGATTGCCACATTGCTCCCGTTGGAGATAGTAAGCAAACTCTGCAAGAAGCATGGCGCGTACTTCCATTCGGACACCGTGCAAACCATGGGACATTACGCATTCGATTTAAATGAATTGGAGATAGATTTTCTTACATGCGCAGCTCATAAATTTCATGGCCCAAAAGGAATAGGATTCCTCTACGTGAATAACAACGCGAAAGCTCAAGCTTTGATTCATGGAGGTGCTCAGGAGCGTGGAATGCGTGGTGGTACTGAAAATGTGTATGGAATTGTTGGTCTTGCCAAAGCAATGGATCTCGCTTATGAAGATGTTGAAGAACATCAAACCTATGTTCAAGGACTAAAAGATCACATGATCGCTGAGTTGAAGGCGATGTTCACCGATATCAATTTTCATGGAGAAATTCGACCAGAAAAATCACTTTATACTGTGTTGAATGTGTGCTTCCCGAAAACAGAAAAGGCAGGAATGCTCCTGTTCACTCTTGATATAAAAGGAATTGCTGTTTCAGGAGGTAGCGCTTGCTCATCAGGAGCTTCTGTCGGATCACACGTGTTAACAGGTATCGATGCTGATATGACTCGTCCGAATGTTCGTTTCTCATTCTCGCGATACACAACGATGGAAGAAATCGAGTTTGCCCTTGAGCAAATACGTGTTGTCTTTGAAAAGACCTTAGTCTAGCGTTGTATTTTACATTGTAACTCTTAACTTAGGCATATGCCTCAAGAACAAGTTCATGTAGTAATTGCCAGCTCTTGGTATCCGAACAAGTATGAAAAATTCGTTGGTAATTTCGTAAGACGCCAGGCTAAACTGATTGCTACGAAGCATGTGGTGACGGTTGTTCACACGGTTTCTCATCCTGATGAGACTGAGTTCAATCTCGAAAAGAAAACCACTGGAAACCTAACGGAAATCATTGTTTATCATCCTCGCGCAGGAGCACCTTGGAAAAAATTATCGCTACAGAAGAAAGCCCTCAAACATGCACTTGCTGAAGTATCGGACGTCGATCTTTTCATTTCTCATGTCGTCTTGCCGAAAGGCTTGCAGTTCATTCGAATCAAAAAAGCACTTCGGTGTAACTGGGTTCATATCGAACATGGTTCGTACTTTCGAAAGGACTACTGGAAAAAAATGTCCTTCCTTCAGAAATCGATTATCAAAAGAACCGTCAAGAAAATTGATCATTTCTACGCGGTTTCAGAGACATTAAAACGTGAAATTCTAACGCACTTTCCGCAAACAGAAATTGGCATATTGCCCAATCATATTGACACAGACCTGTTCAAGTATGCTCCGAAACCAACGACGGACATCAAGAAATTCCTGCATATCTCAACCTTGGAAGAGGCAACCAAAAACCCGAAAGGCTTGATAGACGCATGTCGCATTTTGACGGATAAGGAAATTTTTAATTTTCACCTTGCCATTATCTCAGATGAATCCACGAAAAAGTGGCAAGACTATGTCGTACAGCAAGACTTGGACAATCAAGTTTCTTTCGATGGTCCGTTCGAATGGAAAGATTTGCCGCGTTGGTACCAACAATCGGACGCATTTATTTTGAACTCAAATTATGAGACTTTTTCCATTGTCGTGGCTGAGTCATGGGCGACTGGAACACCAGTTGTATCCACACCTGTGGGAATCGCTTCAAAACTTCCGAAGGACTTGGGAATCCAGACAAAGGCCGACAGTCCAGAAAGTCTTGCTACCGCAATGGAAGAAATCATCAATGAAGAAAGAACCTTCAACGCTGATACCATTCGAACATCTAGCTTGAAGTACGGTTCCCAAAAGGTGCTTGAACAACTGGAAAACATTATTTCGAAGCATGTTGAATAAATCAGAAGTATTTGCAGCTCTCCAAACGGAAGTAAATAAGCGTGTTTCCGATTTGGAAAAAGCATTGGATAGTAGTCGCGCTGAAATGGTAAGCGAATCGAAAAGTACTGCCGGAGATAAGCACGAAACGGGACGAGCGATGGCTCAGCTAGAACAGGAGAAACTTGGACGTCAAGTATTGAGCGCACGAGAACTTCAGAAAGCAATTGCACAAATTAAGCTGGATCAAGAGCATACAGAAATTCAATATGGAAGTCTGGTAAAAACACCCAACGGTTGGTTCTTTTTCTCAGTTGGTATCGGGAAATTAATCGTTGAGGCAGAATCAGTGTTTTGCTTAACAATGACCTCTCCTTTGGGAAATGTCTTAAAAGGAAAAAAAGAAGGTGATTCGATTCAATTTAATGGGCGGACCATTGAAATTGAGTCCGTTTGCTGATTACTTCAAATCAAATAAGTCTTCCACGCCAATAAAGCGTTCAACGGTAAATCCTTCGGCATATTTCGCTCCAATTGGACGTCCATACTCTCTCATTCTGGATTCAACGAAATCTAAAAATCCTCTACTCGAAATTGGCGTTTCGGGCTCTTTCGAATCGGGATTAAAGAATTGCGTTTTGTACGCTTGAATCGATGCCATTTTTCGTTCGTAAAAATCGGTAACATCTACTACGAAGTCAGGCTTGATGTAGTAATCCTGCGTGTAATGATACACTGCCTTTGGTCGGCAAGCAATTTGTTCTTCTCCCTCCCATGTTGTTTCCACCTTGACTAATCCTGAAAGGAAGCACGCTTCAGAAACGAGTTGTCCCGCTCTACCATGATCTGGATGACGATCCCGCATAGCGTTTGCTAAGACAATTTCAGGTTGAAAACGTCGGATTTGCTCGACAATCTTTCGCTTATTCGCCTCGTTGATTTCGAAGAAACCATCCTCCATTTTCAAATTTTCTCGGTGAGAAATTTCCAAAATTTCAGCTGCTACTGCTGCCTCTTCATACCGCGTATGAATGGTTCCTCGCGAGCCCATTTCTCCCTGAGTTAAATCAACAATTGCGACGGTTTTGCCTTGAGCAATGTGCTTCATGATTGTACCCGAAGCTGCTAACTCAATATCGTCAGGGTGCGCGGCGAACGCGAGTATATCCACTTTAGATTTCAACATCTTCCTGCTTTAATTTCTTTTTGAAACTCCAGTTGCGGTAGGCTGCAAACCCTGTGAATGCGGCAAAAAACAAGGCCGTTAAGATAATCCACGTTGGGAATTCACCCAGTCCGTCTCCCTGAGCATAAGAGTGCAAGCCTACGAGGTAGAAATTCACTCCAAAGAAGGTAAATAAGATCGATGTATATCCCCAGAAAGCGACTGCGTTAAAAACGAATTTCCCATTCAAGCCGGGAATAAAGCGCAAGTGAAGAATAACGGCATAAACGAGTACGGCTACCAGCGCCCACGTTTCTTTCGGGTCCCAGCCCCAATATCGGCCCCAGGACTCATTCGCCCAAATACCTCCGAGGAAGGTTCCGACGGTAAGCATGAACAAACCAACAATCATGAAAATTTCAGTAATGTAAGTCAAATCATTAATTGCCAAGTTAACTCTATCGGCGTTCCCCTTATTTCTGAAGATGTATAAATTCAGTACCAAAAGTGCCAGAATACATGAAATACCCAAAGGTGCATAGCTTCCCGTTATTATCGCGACGTGAATCATTAACCAATATGACTTTAGAACAGGCTGCATTGGTGTAATCTCTGGATCCAGTAAGTTCATCTCTGAAACAAACAACACTAGAAACGCCAGTATTGCCGCTGCAGCCGTTACAACTGGATATCGTTTAACGATAGTAAATCCTAACGCCATAATAACCAATGCAATAAACACCATTGCCTCATATCCGTTCGCCCAAGGTGCATACCCAGTGATCATCGCTCGCAAGTACACTCCATAACCATGATACAAGAATGTTACTCCCAAAAGCAACACCAGAGGCACGACTACAAACTTCATTCGTTTCCGTCCTTTCTCCGTCTTTACCGCAAATAAACCAATGAACGCTACAATTAGGAGTATGAAGCCTAAAGAGAAGTACAGCAGCCAAACATTGTGTACAATGTTCATCTTGTTGTAGCGAACTTCCATCTCCACCTTTTCTATGCTTGGACAGGCATCTCCTGCCACTTTTCGTTGATAGGACTTAAAGTCTTTCAAGAAAGACATCGCTTCAGTATCTGAGTTCGAAACTGCCGCTTGATTCACAGCAGTGAAAAAACGCAATGCCAATCGACTTCCTGTGCTATCTGCCCCAGCAAGTTCCGTACTCAATGGAACGAACCACTTTCCAGATGCATCTGTTTTACTCGGAACGATTTTCATAAAACGCCAAAGTGTGATGTCGTTAAAGACTTGAAAGCGTTCAGCAATCTTTAATAATCGCTTCTCAAATTCATTGCGCTCCACCTCTCTTTTTCGATGCGCCTTTTCGTATTCTTTCAAAAATAGGAACTGGCCCGTTGTAGTATCCATCAAATCAATGAAGGAAACATGAGAACGACCGTCGAATCGATCCCGAATTCCGCCTTTACTATCAATGTAAATAACATCCTGACGAACCCAATAGTCGGGGTACATGTGCATGCTCACTACCGCCTGAATAGCATCGTAGTCTTCGTACTTATCTGATCGGTGAATCTTGCGCAAAAGTTTACTCGCAAAAGTCTGAAATGGAACAATTCGTTCTCTGACATTGAACAATAGAAGACCCGCCATTTCGTCAGAAACTTCTTCCGACATTACGCGGTGAATCAAAACAGGTTCTGGACGTTGAACTTGCCCGTTCGAATCATTGGCATTCGCTGAATCCATTGCTGCGTGATCGTGACCTGAATGATCATGTTGACTGTGATCGTGATCTGAGTGATCTTCCCCAGTATGAGTTTGTCCAAACACAGAAACGGAGAACAGCATCGCTAACGCCAATGTGCCTTGCTGCAACTTCACTTTACGATCATGATTCTTGACTAACTTTCTGATTAGATCTCTAACTCTCCCCTTTTTCATGAACAATGAGACAATCATTCCAATCGTCATGAGTAAATAGCCAATATATGTGACGTTTGTACCAAGTCTATCGTAATTCACACTTAAGATCGTACCCGTTTCATCTGGGAAATAACTCGACTGGAAGAAACGGTATCCTTGGTAATCCATTATGTGATTCATGAACACTGTTTGTTCCTTGTTGTAGTTATTCGCTTCATCAATGATGCTCAAGTCACTTTCGTACGACGACGCTACACTTGAACCTGGATATGTCTCCAAACGGAAATCATCACATCCAACTTTGAACGGAATATCAATTTTCTTAGGACCATAGGTCATGTCGAAGAATAATCCATTCAATTCGAATCCAGTTGGCAATGGGTTTTTGACGTTTCCGCCCGTTAGCGTCACGGTTTTAGATTTCCCTCCGAAACTAACCTTTACAACTACATCATCTAATCCTTCATCTTTTACCTCCGATTGAACACGGATCATTTTGGTGTTCTTCTTAACTCCTTTGAAAACAAATTGCGTCTCACCAACTTTATAGAGGGTTGACATTTCCAAAGGAACTATGGTATCAGAAGGGATAGGTTGATACAGGGAATCAGGAACTCCGGTTGTTCTATCAGCCGCCCTCAGAGTAGACATAGGAAGACTTGTACCTCCCGGTATCGCTACCTTCATCTGATATTTGTTGCCATTTTTAAAGAGTTCAACTCCAGGCATGGCATTTTTCTTGTCGAAAGAGAAGCTAATTCCACCAAGATCCAGAAAACCGTTTTGTGCGATAAATTGAGATTCTCCTAAGTAAACAAGCTCGATCGCAGACTCTTTAATGCTGTCATTCGTCACCATAGAGTCAATCATGTTCTTTTTGAAGCCGACATATTCAATGTCCACTTCTTTGCCTTTTAATGCGCCAAATTCTTTCGTTAATGTTTCTGTTTCGTCAAACCCGTTCCACCAATCCAATTCAGACAAGTAGACAGGTAGATCGTTGGTTAATTGTACTTTTTTATCAGTAATGCGATAAGAAACGTGTGTTTGAGACGAGTACAAGAAATCGGAGGTACCTCCTTCCGGAATCAGCATCACTCCTTCAAACGAAACAAAACGCGTAATCGCCGCTCCAATTAGAATGACCAAAAATGAAACGTGAAAAAGCAAGGATCCCCATTTCTTCGTTTGGACCATTCGATGCCGAATGATATTCGCGATTAAGTTCATAGAGAGGTAGACTAGCAACAGGTTAAACCATGTCGCGTTATAAACATACATCTTAGAAGTTTGTGTATCGTAAGCTGATTCCAGTAATGTAGCACCTCCAATGGCAACAAAAAAAATGATCATTGCGATTGCCATCATGCGCATTGAGAAAAACTGATTCGCGAATTTATCCATGTATTTTAGAAATAATGAGTTGCACAAATTTAATCAATCATTAGCGTTTCGTAGCAGGATTTTTGTAATTAACACATTAGGAATGTATTTAGCTATATTTGTGTGTATTGGTAACCAATATGCAGCCGATGCGTATGCATCAAGGTAATGAATAAAACTCGCACAATGGCAAAAAAGAAAGGCACAAAACCTCAGGAGGTTGAAGAAACAAAAGAAACACAAACGAGTCAAGATCAATTGAAAATCCAGGCGGTAAAAGAGCTTATTTTCGGTCCTGACATTCAGACCTTTGAAGAACGATTTAAAGCCTTAAACGAACGTCTTGACGATCTTCAGAATCAATTGACGGATGAAAGTAACGAGCGTGAGAGCGCAGATCACGAACTGGAGAAAAAGACGGATAATCAGCTTGCAAAATTGGAAGAAGATATCCAAAAAGAATTGGATCGCCTGCAGGATGAAAAAACAGATCGAGCAGTTCTTGGAAAGTTATTGGTTCAAATTGGAGAGAAATTGCAGTCATAACGAGCTGCAACGTTTAAATGAAATCCAACAATCAATTTGAAGAGCTTCGCAAAATCATTTTAACAGATGATCGCGAGGAGAACAAGGAGCGCAATCAGCGTTTACTTGAGAAAATTGATGTGCTTGAAAAACAGCTAAACGACCCTGATGAATTTGTAAAAGTTCTCAATAACTCCAAGGACCAAGTAGTGGACATGCTCGGTCCACATGTCGGAAAATTGATTCGCAAATTCATTCGAAGCGAAATGGAACGAATCAACGAAGAAATTACCAAACGAAGAAAAGCACTTTTCTCATTTGACTTTCTGAAACGAAACAAAAAGAAAGAAGCTAACGGGCAATTGGAACAGGTCTTTGTCATCCACAAAGATTCAGGTCTTGTAATTGGAGAGTTCGGAAACGAAGATACCATCGAACCAGACTTAGTCGCGAGTATGTTAACTGCTATCAAATCCTTCGTACAATCTGCGTTTGGTGATGGCGATTCTGATTTGGAAAGCCTTGAATATGGTGAATACACCATTTTGCTATTTAATTTCGAGCAATTTTATTTTGCCTTAATTACAGAAGGAATCATCTCGAAAGAAATGAAGTCCATCTATTTTGATCAATGCTTGGAACTAGCGGACGATTCGATTGGTTCGCTTTCCTTCAAAGAGATCGATACTGAACTAACGACCCATGTAAACGAACACATTCAAAAGACATTCTTCCCTAACGTAGAAAATGAGAGAAATCAGTAAAAAAATCGTCCTACTCGGTAATGAGTCCGTGGGAAAAACATCCTTAATCAAGCAATACGTGCACAGTATTTTCAGTGAAGAATACTTGTCCACCATTGGGATTAATATCTCCAAGAAGACCGTTGTGTTAGGAGATACAACCTATAAATTACTTATCTGGGATGTCGCTGGAGATTTGATGAATGAAAAGCTGTACGATGCTTACCTTCGAGGTACACATGCTTTCCTATTGGTTTTCGACTCTACACGAGAGGAAACATATCACGCCATCATGAAAGAGCGAGAAGTTCTTAATTCTTATTTTCCTGAGGTAACCAAACTGATTGTGGGTAACAAAGCTGATTTATTGGAAAGCAATCCTCCTTCATTCGAGTGCAATTATGACCTTCTTACCAGTGCAAAAACCGGAGAAAACGTAGAAGGGGCATTCATGGAATTAGCGAAACGCATAAACGATGGCCAAGGATAATGTAGAACATCTCCTTGAGAAACTGGAATTACTGGTTTCTGAAAATCAATCCTTACGGCTTGAGAATGAATCGCTGCGTTCTTTGGTTAATGACAACGACCCCGACTCATCAAAAGTAATTGGCTACAATAATGAATTGGAGCAGTTCACTTATGTCGCTACCCACGATTTAAAAACGCCATTGGCCAATATTTCTGGTTATTTGGATTTATTAGAAATGGATTTGGAAGATCCTTCCGAAGAAGTCCAGGATTCCATTAAATGGCTAAAATATTCCGTTCGGGAAGCCATGAACGTGATCAAGGAATTGACCTCTGCTCTGAAAGCAAGAAACGATAAAGACGACCTTCTGGTGACTATCAATATGGATAATTTGGTGGAAAGTATCCTGTCGGGAATGCGGTCGACGATTAAGCAGAAAAGCGTTTTGTTTATTTGTGACTTCACCGAATTTGATAATTTCCTGTATTTCAAAACCGCTTTACGGAGCATCCTCCAAAATTTGATCTCCAACGCAATTTTGTATCTCGATCCTGAAAAAGATCGCGGTGTTATTAAGATTCATACGGAAAAATTGGACGAGCAGACCATCTGTATTTCTGTTGAGGATAATGGAGTGGGAATTGATCTGGAAAAGAATCGTGACAAGTTGTTGGGATTGTTCAAACGAGTTACAAACGACGGTTCTGGTTCTGGAATTGGGATGTACATCATCAACAAATTACTCGAGAATTACGGAGGTAAATTGGAAATCGAAAGTGCCGTGGGAGTTGGATCAACTTTTAAAATCATCTTACCTTTGAGCTAAACGAAGAACTATGGGGAAACTGACGAATATCTTAATTATCGACGATAATGATGCGACCAATCACTTTCATAAAAGACTGATTAACAAGCTTTATCCGGAATTAGAAGTTCACCTTTCAGAAAACGGAAAAGTTGGTTTCGATTACTTCGTTGATGCAGGTGAAAAGCCGCGTCTCATTTTTCTTGATCTGAACATGCCTGTTATGGATGGGTTTGAGTTTCTTGGTGTGTTAAGCGCGTATCTAACAGATGAAGACAAGCTGCATACAAGCGTTGTGATTTTATCTTCTTCGGATGAAGACTTCGATAAAGAGCGAACGCAAAAGCTCTACCCCAACCTATCATTCAATCCAAAACCATTGTCAAAAGATAAATTGCAAGAAATCATTGTTGAGTTCGATCTCAACTAGCATGACCTCTTTTGAAACACTTCTTTCTGACATCAAAAATTGTCGCGTTTGCGAGAAATTCTTGCCTCTTGGGCCTCGACCTGTAGTTTCTGTATCAAGGGAAAGTAAGATTTTGATCGTTGGACAAGCTCCAGGAACCAAAGTGCATGCTTCGGGTATTCCGTGGGATGATCAAAGCGGAAAGAACCTTCGCTCATGGTTAAATGTTACCAATGAACAATTCTACAATCCAGAGATTTTCGGAATCATTCCGATGGGGTTTTGCTATCCTGGAAAAGGAAAATCGGGTGATTTGCCTCCTCGAAAGGAATGTGCACCTTTGTGGCATGAAGCGCTACTGGAGCAACTCCCCAAACTGGAACTCGTTTTGCTGATTGGTCAGTATGCTCAAAAGTACTATTTGAAGTCCGAGATGAAGAAAAACCTGACAGAGACTGTCCTTCACTTTGATGAATACCTTCCGAGAAATTTTGTATTACCTCACCCCTCTCCTCGCAACGCTATTTGGATGAAAAAGAATCCGTGGTTTCCTCATGATGTGTTGCCTGAATTGCAAAGAAAGACGCGCGAAATCATCACTAATCACCAATAAACAACGAAATCACGTCGTTGGTTTCCTGCTCCATCTTTTGCGTAGATCAATGCAGACCGTTCCAGATTGTGCATTGATCGAATCTTCTCTCTCGCTTGATCTTTTGAAAGCCAATTAGCATCCTTCAGTTCTTTAGAGAACCAATTGATTTTTGGTGGAATCGCAAACTGAATTGTCGTATTAAAAGCTTCTTCCCATTCGGATAAATTCATCCACTTGCCCTCAACCGCACTTTCATTGACTTTGTCAAAATTCACCTCTTCATTAGTTGGAACGAAAAGGTTCGCCAAAAACAATACCTGTTGCTCAATGTTTGAAGTATCCACTTTTAAATCGTTCAACTTTTTTATTGCTGCTTCGTGAAACATCAATGGAAATTGATGATTCGTTAACTTCTCCACTTTATAATCGAGTCGATCTTTTCTGTTTGGGCCAATCCAGCGGGTAAATTCTGATCCTATCGCAGTAGGGTCGAACACATAAAACTTGTACACTAGTTCGATGTGTATGAGCTGTTGGTCTGATTTTCTTCGAACAATAAAATCGAATTCTCCCAATGTCTGCTTCTGATCAATCACTTGAATATTCTCAGCAATCAGTTCATATTCAGATGAGCGTTTCAGCCATTCCGAAAAGTAACGCTCGGCTCGTTTACCCAACATCAGTCGTTCGGGAAGTTTAAGATCCGCATCAGAAAACGATTGTATTTCACCGAGTATGAGCTCAAAATTGGACACATTCGGAATCAATGATTCTTTCGAAACTGAATGTGTTTCAAGAAACCCTGAACTATTTTGAAGATCTTGTTTCATTTTCAGAACAATAGTACTGAATACTTCGCTGAGTTTCTTAATTTTGATTCTCTTTGAAACAGAAAATATGAAACGAATTTTAGCTTTTGGTGCATCAACAAGTTCTATCTCAATCAACAAACAATTTGCGCATTACGCAGCTCATCAGGTAGTCGATGCTGATTTAACATTGGTTGATTTAAATGATTTCCCAGTGCCTATTTATAGTTCTGATATCGAGCTTTCTGATGGTGTTCCTGACGCTGCGAAGCGATTGAAAGAGTGCATCCAATACATGGACGGAATTATAATTTCGCTTGCTGAGCATAATGGAAATTATACAGCTGCATTTAAAAACCTGATGGATTGGGTTTCTCGACTCGAAGGTAAAGTCTGGTCGAGTAAAAAAATGTTTCTGATGTCGGCTTCTCCCGGAGGTCGTGGAGGGAAATCAGTTCATGAATTGGCAAGTGCTGCATTCCCAAGATTTGGTGCAGAGATTACGGCTTCATTTATGCTTCCATCATTCGGTGACAACTTCTCCAAAGAAGGAATTACGAACACTGATCTAGCTGCTGAATTTAAGGATCAATTGGCAAAATTTGTAGAAAGCCTTTAACACGGTTTGATCCAATATTTCCTTCTTCCTAATTCAAACATTAACGCTAATCGCTGATTGGGTAATTGCCTGTCGGTATCTTTTCATTCTTAAGATGTAGTTAACATGTAATCAGTACATTGTAAATACTAGTAACCAATAGTACCGACTACAATCATGAAAACACTTTCGCTCCAGGGAATCGCCCTTGGTACACTTCTTTTATCTATGTGCGCTTGTAATGTTCAAGATGACTCAATAGCTATGAATTTTAAATCCGAAACTAAGGAGGAAAAGAGCTCAGAACTCACCTGTGAGCGTGTATTTAATTCGTATGAAGAATTAGCAGGTCAGGAAATTGAATTAACTGCAATCAATTGGGGAATGAGCGCTTCTGAAGATGGCGAAGAAATCTTAATGAGCATCGATGATGAAGCTCTGCAAGGTTTGCAACAAGCTCATGTACTGGTGCATTTCTCAAAAGATCAGGCAGAAGAGATCAAACGTTTTGAAGAAAATGATTCTATTTCCCTCACTGCGAAAGTTGGGGCCTTGGAGTTCGGGGCCGTTCGATTGATTAATCCGAAAATTTCGTCGAACTAAGCGTTCGCTTCTAAATAAGCATCGACATTTGATTGAATGCGTTCCTGAATATTCGAAGTGTCAGATTTCTCGAATGCCTTACCCGTAATTTTCTCGTATAGTTCAACGTATCGATCTGTAACCACATTTACGAAACCATCTGGCATTACTGGCATTGTCTGTCCTTCCAATCCTTGGAAATCATGCTGGATTAACCACTGGCGAACAAACTCTTTTGATAGTTGCTTTTGAGGCTCACTATTTGCCTGACGCTCTTCATAACCCTCAGCGTAGAAATAACGCGACGAGTCTGGAGTGTGAATTTCATCAATTAAGATCACCTCTCCATTTCTAATTCCGAATTCATATTTCGTATCCACTAAAATCAACCCTTGTTCGGCCGCCATTTCCGTTCCTCTTTGGAAGAGTTTACGCGTATAATCTTCCAATTGGATGTACACGTCTTTAGGAACAATTCCCTGCGCAATGATTTCCTCTCTGGAAATATCTTCATCGTGCCCCTCCTCTGCTTTCGTAGCTGGAGTAATGATTGGAACAGGGAATTTATCGTTTTCCTTCATGCCTTCAGGCATCGGTACTCCACATAAAATGCGCTTCCCTGCTTTATATTCACGAGCCGCATGTCCAGACATGTACCCACGGATCACCATTTCCACACGAATTGGTTCGCACGCATGACCTACAGCCACAGATGGATCTGGTGTAGCGATCAACCAGTTCGGAACGATGTCTCTTGTCGCATCTAAGAACATAGTCGCTACCTGATTCAAGACCTGACCTTTGAACGGAATCCCTTTGGGGAGAACATGGTCGAAAGCGGAGATGCGATCTGAAGCGACCATCACCAATAAACCATTATCAAGGGTGTAAACGTCGCGTACTTTCCCGTTGTACTCGGCAATTTGGCCTTTAAATTTGAATGTGCTTTTGGTGATTGCGTTACTCATATCAATTAACTTAAATGAGGTGCAAAATTAAGGATCATTTATGAATTATTTTTTTTATTCTGGTAGAAAGAACTTAACATTTGGGGGTGTTTTTTGAACAGACTGCTAGAACTGCTATTTTTTTGTTTCAAATCGATTAACACTTTTTTTTACGGTTGGAAAAAGTATTCAAATAGGACCTTGCACTCCAAGAATATCCATATCTTGGAATCAGACAGCTGTAATTCAAATTAGCAGAACTCGCGCACCTGTTAGTAAGGTCTTAGGTATCAAATTTTCTTAATTGCAATTCTTAGTATTTGTTGCGAACTTAGCGAAACATTATTCATTCTATTAAAGCGATTGACCTATGCTAACCACAAAGACTTTTTACACAGTATTTACCGTATTATTTTTGTCTCTTCAACTGTGTGCTCAAATCCCTAATTGGAATGAGACTGACAAGATCGTAGCCTCCGACAGGCAGGTTGACGCCTTCTTTGGAGGGCTTGGAAGTGGTTCGAAAGAAGTTAGTATCCACGGAGATTATGCGGTCGTGGGTGCTGAGAGGAATGATCACTCTGGGCTCACAGATGCTGGTGCTGCATATATTTATAAGAAAAACTCTTTAGGAGGTTGGGACTTTCAGCAAAAACTGATTGCGAGTAATCCTCAAGCGAATGCATTTTTCGGCAGTGCCGTGGCAATATCAGAATATGAAGGTTTTATAGTGATCGGATCTTCTCATTACGATTACTCAGCAGCAACAACAGGCACGATATTGAATAGTGGGACTGCATATTTATTTAAGCGCAATGCGTTCGGAACGTGGGTTCAAGTTGAGCAACTTTACCCAACACTTCAAGACCGCGAAGTTAATGCTTATTTCGGGGCCTCCGTTGACATAACTGTTCGAAGAGTAATTGTGGGCGCTTTGGGAGAGTCATCAGATCCAAGTTTGCCCACCGCTTCTAAATCTGGTGCTGCCTATATTTTTCAGTTCAATGGGGGAATATTGTCATGGAATCTCACTCAAAAATTAACTGCTTCCGATAGAAGTAATTCAGATTTATTTGGCCTCGGAGTGGCTATTCACGAAAATTACGCGGTTATTGGAGCACCTGGGAATACACTCGATGACAATGGAAATAATCCATTAACATCTGCAGGTGCAGCTTATGTTTTTGAAAAAACTGGGCCTAATCCTTGGTCGGAAGTTCATAAATTAGTTTCTACAGATAGAGGCTCAAACGAGGGGTTTGGAAGAGATGTAGACATTGATTACCGGACCTTAATCATTGGGTGCAAATTCGACCAAGAGGATGGATTTGGAAACAATCCAATCGTGGGCGCAGGATCTGCTTTCATTTACAGGAAGAACGCGCTCATTGCAGGCTGGACGCTGGAAAATAAAATTGTTGCAAGCGATCGACAGGAAAATGATTTGTTCGGACAATCAGTGGGGATAGACGGAATTGGCTACGCTGTGGTTGGCTCGATTTTAGAAGACCACGACGCCAACGGAAATAATTTCATGAATATAGCTGGGTCTGCTTATATCTATAAATATGATGATTCTTCCATTACGCCGTGGAGTCAAGACCAGAAAATTGTTGCTTCAGATCGAAGTGCCAATGATGATTTTGGCTCTTCTGTTTCCATTGATGAGACGAACATAATTGTCACCGCTCATTCAGAAAGTCACGATGAAAACGGCGGTAATTTTATCTTAAATGCTGGTTCAGCTTACATCTATGAAACAGCTGTTATTCCGTTTACAGTGAAATCGACTAACGATTGGATTCAAGAAGGTTCATCTAGCGATTCACATCTTACAGTTTTCCCAAATCCCTCAACGGGCAAAGTGCAATTATCCATTTCTGATTTTGACGAAAGCGAAAATTACGAGTTGATCATTTATGATTCTGCTGGGAAAGCGGTGTTCGAAGAAATCGTCTCAAGCGAGTTCTATCAATTCGACTTGGGAGAACAAGAAAATGGGTTATACATTTTACAGGTGCGCCATGATTCATCCATTCAACGACTCAAATTATTGATTACCAAATAGACGTATTTACTTCTCATCTTTATTTGGTTTATCTTCCGATTGAGAACGTCGCTCTTTCTGCTTCGCTTCTTCCTTCTCAAACGCATCAATAATTCGTTTTACGAGTTTGTGGCGAATCACATCCGCCTGTCCCATTCGAATAACACCAATTCCTTCTACTCCTGCCAAGACATCGAGAGCGTAGGCCAATCCTGAGCGTTGGCGGTTGGGTAAATCCACCTGCGACATATCACCCGTTACCGCAAACTTAGCCGTCATTCCCATTCTGGTCAAGAACATTTTCATTTGCATCGTGGTAGAGTTCTGGGCCTCGTCTAAAATCACGAATGCTTTATCTAAAGTACGTCCACGCATAAATGCTAATGGAGCGATCTCAATGATCCCAAATTCGATCATATCTGCCAGCTTTTCCGGAGGAATCATATCGCGCAATGCATCATACAAAGGCATCATGTACGGATCGAGTTTCTCTTTCAAATCACCTGGCAAAAAACCTAAGTTTTCACCTGCCTCAACCGCAGGGCGTGTTAAAATGATTCGTTTCACTTCCTTCGCCTTCAAAGCTCGAACAGCCAAAGCAACCGCGGTATATGTTTTTCCAGTACCAGCAGGTCCAACAGCAAATACCATATCATTTTTGTTCACCGCTTCCACCAACTTTCGCTGATTGATTGTCTTTGCTCTAATTTGTACTCCATGATTTCCATGCACCAATACCTCCGATCCATTATCGAGGCTCAGCAAATCTGAACCATCTTTCAGCATCAAATTATCAATGTTGTTGAGTGAAATCGTGTTGTACTTGTTAAAGAGTTTAAGAATCAGTTCAAACTTTTTCTCAAATTCATCCATCACTTCTTCATCGCCCGCAATGGTCAGCACATTACCGCGTGCAGTAACTTTCAATTTTGGGAAATAGGCTTTGATGTGTTTAAGCTTGGTATTATTTGCTCCGAAGAGCTCTGCGGGATTGATCCCTTGAATTTCAATCTTTCTTTCTAGCAATCGTATTCAATTTATTTGTCCTTCAAGATTTACGAAACGGCTTCGTTCGGTCTATGAAGTGGTTCTTCTGTTCAAGTTCAGGGAATGAATATACAATAGAACTATACACGAATCATTATTTTAGCGTTATTTTTGTTCAAATTAATTAACAAAACCCCGAGAAGACGGATTTACTCTCAATGAAAGTCATCACATTAACTACGGATATGGGACTTGACGACCACTATGTGGCTTCGTTAAAAGGAACAATTCTATGTTCGTTAGATGATGCTAAAGTCATTGATATTTCTCATTCTGTTCGTCCTTTTGATGTTGGTGAAGCAGCATATCATGTTCGATCCTGCTATCATGATTTCCCAAAAGGAACTGTGCATGTGATTGGAGTTGATAGTGAGCCCGTCATCAATTTTGGCGGAACGGACGGTAGTTTCCCGGCTATCATGCTCTTTGATGGGCATTATTTCATTTCTTGTGATAACGGCTTTTTTGGAGCTTTTCTTGGAGAGAAACGACCTGAAGCTTTTTGGCGAATGGAAGATGTTCTTTCGAATGAAAAACTGTTCACTTTCCCCACTAAGAATGTGTTGCTGCCCGCGGCTCTTCGCATACTGAAGAATGAAGATCCCGGAAGCTTTGCGGTACCTTCTAAATCGTACAAGAGTGCATTGACACCAACCGCTATTACAGAAACGAATTTGATCAAGGGATATGTTATTCACATAGACAAGTATGGAAATGCCATTACGAATGTGGATCGAGCCTTGTTTCAACAATTTGGAGAGGGCACTCCTTTCATTATCTACTTTAAGAAGAAGGATTATTTCATCGATGTAATTTCTGGAGCCTATAACGAAGTTCCTCAGGGAGAAAAAGTAGCTATTTTTAACGCTAACAATCTCCTTGAAATTGCGATTAATCGCGGGGCGAACGGAAGTACTGGTGGTGCAGAACAGTTATTCGGATTACGAGTGAACGACATGATCCGTATCGAGTTTACTCCAAAGGGATCACGCACAACAATCGAATCGTTATTCTAATGATCACGCGCATCGTAAAGCTGGAATTTGAGCAGGACAAAATTGATGGATTTCTTCAATTCTTTGACACCATCAAACATCAAGTGAACACTTTTCCTGGCTGTTATGGAATGAAATTGTATCAAGATATCAACCGACCGAGTATTGTCATGACCTATAGTCACTGGGAGAATCAAGAAGCACTCGATGCGTATCGCAATTCAGAAACATTTGGAACAATTTGGCCGAAAATCAAGCCATGGTTTTCAGAAAGACCTGAGGCATGGAGCGTGAATGCGTATTTTAATGGATTTGAGGAAAGTTGATTTATCCCCATTCTCGTATGAGATTCAACAAATTCCAATCAGAATAAGGTCCCTTGATTCATCACTGCTGCACCTTCTAATTTCAACAACTTCTTTTTAGCTGGAAGACCGCCTGCATATCCCACCAGTCTTCCATCAGAACCAATAATTCGATGACAAGGAACGATAATTGACACAGCATTGGCACCGTTTGCAGATGCTACTGCCCGAATCGCTTTTTCATTACCTAAATCCCGAGAGAGCTTCAAGTAGGTCTTCGTTTCTCCGTATGGAATCTTCAACAGTTCGCGCCAAACCTGTTCTTGAAAATGGGATCCAACTATCAACAAAGGAAGGTCGAATTCCTTTCTTTCTCCATCAAAGTATTCATCCAATTGACGCTTCGTTTCCTCGATTACATCAGTTGTTTCTTCTGTAAAGACAGCTTTGAATGCGTTTTGCAATCGATTATCTATAAAAGAACGCATTTTTCGGAATCGCCAATCAGCCAGACATAACTGCCCTTCAAATGCTCCCAACATTATTTCACCAACCGGTGAAGAGTAGTACTGAATATTGATAACGCTCATACTTTCAAAACTAATGAAAATTGGCTTACTGATTCTGTAGTACAGATAATCCTGTCCACTCCAATTTAGCGCGTCTCCCTATTTTCTTGATTGGATCGGCAAATCTATGTCAAAACCCTCAACGCTCCAAGACTTTATGAACTGCTTCGCAGGTCTTGTATTGTTGACGGTTTAGCCATGTAATCAGCCTAAAACAAGAAATATGGAGACACAGCAATTATGGATTTCGACACGAAATGACGAACGGACAGAACTTTTCCGAATGCTCTTTCAACTTAGCCTTGAATTGGAAAATTACTGTCAAAATGATTCAGACCTTGGACACCGAGTAAACAACATCATTGAAGCAATTGACCAATGTATGGATTTGCTCTTACAGGAAGCGATCAAGAAGAAGTTCTAGTGATAACAAACTTAAGGCCGTCTCCCCGCTGGTGGAGGCGGTAAGTTTGATAACTCATCCAATGTCAAATAGCCGTCATTGTTCTTATCAAAACGATCAAAATCTTCTTGTAGCGGTCCTCTTACTTCGTCTTTTGAAAGACGACCATCATTATTCGCGTCCATTTCGGCCATTAATTGACTTGGATCTGGAGCACCTTGACCTTGAGGACGACCGCCTCCCATTTGCTGATCTCCTCCCATTCGATGATTAAAACCGTCACTAGGTTCTCCCATAAAGCACAATGGCGAAGACGGGAAATTATCTGTAAATACGTAGTAATATTCGTTTTCGCTTTCAGGGGTTCGACCGAATCGACCGTTGCATTCATCCAATAAACTCAGCTCTGAGTCGTATTCGTAATCTTGAAAATAGGTACCGTCGTATGGGCCATTGGGCGCTGACCTGCCATCACCATATCGGTTTCCAGACTTCAATTTGTATCCACTGCTTAGTTCAATTAGGTCGTCTGAATCGTTGTAACCGTATTTGTAGTATATGGGAAAGCCGTCAGCTGCGTAGCCAATCTTGACCATTTTCGTTCCATCAAGGTTCAAGCTTTGCAAATAGGCCGTTGGCGTGCCGTGATAATGATATTTTCCATTTGGCTGAACATGTGCATTGTTACAATCTGTTCCTAAATTAACGGAAGAAGTAAGCGCATTAATGTTCCACTCACGATTGGTGCCATTTCTCCCTTGAAAGAACTCACCGGAATAAGGGTCCACCTCGACACCATTCAATAAAATTCCAAATGAATACCCTTGTCCTGGGGTAACTTTTCCTGTGTACTTTGGTTTGAGCATCAATGAGTATGAGTTATCTTGCGGCTTTATCGTATTTGGATTTCCGCTATTTGGAAATTCACCCGTTAAATGATCTGGAATACTATTCGATTTAATTATTCTCGCTCCCTTGATTGAATCCACCTGTTCTGAGAATTCGTTTTTGTACGCCAGCTCTTCCTGACATGTTGCAGGATTTAGATTAATCGAAAAAGTGCTCTCTGTTTCGGCTACATTGTCATTCTTTTGAGCCATATTCTTACTGGAGCAAGACACAGCTGCTAGTGCCAAACACACAACCATCAATTTGTTTTGCAGGTATTTCATATTCTCAGGGTTTACTCATTTGGTAGCCATGATCTGGAAAAACCAGCGTTTACTTAAGAAGAATTCATTTTTCGCGTTAACTATTCACAGAAATGACGTTATCACCTTGAAAACGTTCAAGCAATGATTGAGTTATGTAATCAGGATTACCAACAATTCCCTTTTAATAAATCGTTACTGCCGATCACCAAAACAAAGACGTTGATTCCAAAGGAAATCTTATTTTTGAATTCAATTATCGCAGATAAGCATGAGAGCACTCTATTTTAAAGAAATTCGAAGTTTTTTGAGCTCTGTGATTGGGTACGTCTTCATCTTGATCTACCTTATCGCATCCGGACTTTTTCACTGGATAATTTCTGGAGATATCGGAACGAACCTTCTGGAAGGACAAGAATCGGATCTGATTCCATTCTTTAACCTTTCTCCACTTATTTTCCTAGTTCTGATTCCTGCTATCACCATGCGATCGATAGCTGAGGAACGCAGAACGGGAACAATCGAATTGTTATTCACCCGACCGATATCTGATCTTAAAATCATTTTGGCAAAGTATTTCGCGGGAGTAACACTCCTCATCGTTGCTTTGCTTCCAACACTGATCTATTACATTTCGATGTACTACCTTGGAAATCCAGTTGGAATTATTGATGGAGGCGCGACATTCACTTCATACATTGGGTTAATTCTACTCGGGGCAACCTTTGTCGCGATTGGAATTTTTGCCTCTTCATTAACGAGTAGTCAAATTGTGGCGTTTATTCTAGCCATGTTCCTCTGTTGGTTGATTTATCAGGGATTTGAATTACTGGGATCGTTTAACCTGATGGGAAAATTCGACTCAGTACTGAAGTACTGTGGAATTACCTATCACTACGATGGGATTAAGCGTGGAGTGCTCGACACCAAAAACATCGTTTACTTCGTATCGATAATTGCACTATTTATCTACGCTGCTTTGACAGTGATCAAATCACTAAAGAAATAACGATGGCAGAAAAGAAAAAAATCATTTCCGGATTCTACAATTGGACGTTTCTTGCAATTGTAGTAGTCGCAGTAATCTTGATCAATATTGCCAGTTCGTTCATTTATCGTCGAATTGACATGACAGAAGATCAGCGCTTCTCACTCGCTCAGGGGACTCAGACATTTTTGGAAAACACGAAAGATCTGAAAGGTCGCGTCAATCTTAAAATTTATTTGGAGGGTAACCTTCCATCTGAGATCAAGCACTTTCGAGATGCAGTGGAGGACAAACTGAAAGAATTTAAGTTGTATGCTGGAGATCGAATCGAGTATCAATTCATCGATCCACATGTAGGAACAGACGACGAAAAAGAGGCGTTGTTCCAAACCTTATTTGCCGAAGGAAAAGGAATTCTTCCCATGGAGATTCTCTATGAGAAAGATGGTGCGAGCAACAAAATGTTATTGTGGCCAGGTGCAGTCATCGAATACAATGGCTCAACATCTAACGTTATACAGTTACTGCCAGGATCACGCTCGGCGAAGCCCTACCGAATGTCGGACATCAACCAAATGATTCCGAATTCGATAAACAATTTGGAATACATGCTGGTTAGTTCACTTCGCAGAGCAACGGCCGAAACAAAGAAACGTATCGGTTTCCTTCAGGGACATGGAGAACTTGAATTCAAGGAAACTCAGCGCATTCGTTCCATGATCTCTCCTTACTTTGCTCTTACGGATGTCGAATTGAAAGATTCGATTGAAGCCTTGGATAATATTGATGGATTGATCATTGCCCGACCAAGATCAAAGTTTAGTGATAAGGATTTATACTTAATTGACCAATTTGTGATGCGCGGCGGTCGTTTGATGTGTTTTCTGGATAACCTCAACCTAAATGAAGATACGTTAAAAAGAAAGGGACAAACGCACACAGTTCGCTACGAGCATGGTTTGGATAAGATGTTGTTCGATTATGGTTTAATCATGCAGGACAACTATGTTATGGATACCAAATGTGCCTACCGAATTGCTCCGTATGCTGAAGGAGGTCGAATTCAATGGTTCTATCATGTGCTTGGAACGCCAACTTCTCATCCAATTTCGAAAAACGTGGAGAACGTATCTCTTCCTTACACGGCAGAGATTAAGTTACCCTCAAACAAAGAAGGAGTGAGACTTACTCCTCTGCTCACTTCAAGTTCCAATACCATGGTTCAGAATGCGCCAGTTGTGAATATGATGATGCCTCTCAATTATGGTGAAAACCCTCAGTTGGCGGCTGATGTAGATAATCCGGATAACAGGAAATGTTTGGCGGCAATTGCCGAAGGAAAATTCACATCTTACTATAAAAATCGTATTGTTGGAGCCTTTGCAAATGATCCTGAATCGGGATACAAAGACGAAAGCACACAAGAAGGGAAAGTACTGCTGGTTGGAAACGGACGCTGGATTGCGAATAAATACGACTCAACGCCAGATGGCCGCGGAGGTTACCGCTATCGTCCGATATTGGATTTCAATGACCTACAGCTGAACGAGGATATGATGCGTTTGCGCATTCAACATTTCTTTGGAAATCAGGAGTTTTTCCAAAACTTGACAGACTACATGATGGGAGACAATTCTGTTTTAGACATCCGTAGTCGTCAAATTGACATGCATCCTATGGACAAAGAAAAAGTCTTTGAGCATGCTGCCTACTATAAAATTATGAATCTGCTCATGCCTATTGGCATCATTCTATTGCTAGGCTTTGGAATGAACTTTATACGCAAGCGACGGTACGCTTAAAACATACTAATTATGAAAAGAATTATTATCCTCATCGTCTCTGTTGCGGGATTAGCTGGACTTGGCTGGTATATCTCAACCTTATTCGAAACGAAAGGTAAATCGGATACTCAGCTTATTGAATTTGCCGTCAAAGATGTCTCGACTATTGATCGTTTGATTATTACTGACAAAGGCTTAAACTCATTTGAGGTGGTCAAAAAAGGCGAAAAATGGGTGGATACCGATGGAAATTGTGTAATCCCTCAAAACGTTGATAACATTCTGGATGCGATTCGAAACATCGAGTTCAAAGGATACCTGCCAGACAAATCACACGATACTTACACCAAAATGATGACCGCCCAGAACATCAAAGTTGAGATTTTCGAGAATGGGGAATGGTCTAAAACCTGGTACATCGGACCACCTGCAAAGGATCACTACGGGCAGATAATGTTGCTCGACACGAAAGAGTTGGGTAAAAGTACCTATCCTGTTTTGATGAAGGTAAAAGGTCTGAATGGATTCCTTGAACCACGATTCTTCGCTGATAAACGTTTATGGGCCTGCACAAACATCTTCAGCATTCCAATGGAAGAGCTAAGTCGTGTAGATATTAAATACAACGCTGAACCAGCAAGAAGTTTCTCTGTTACAAAAGATGGATCCGATGTCGAGGTTTATCAGAATGGCAATAAACTGGAGAACGTGGACGAGCGAATGGCGTTCAGTTATCTTCAGAACTATAAGAAAATCCATTACAATTTGAAGAATTTCGAATTAAGCCCAAAACAAATTGACAGCTTGAAGCGTACCATTCCATTTGCCGAAATCAAGGTAAAGGAGACTAACGGTAACTCGACTAACCTCCGATGTTTCCGAGCGAAACTCCCTGTAAATGACACCATTGCAGGAAGAGAAGTCGTTAATTCCAACATTGATAAATTCTGGTGTGAGTTGCCTGGCGGAGAAATTGTAAAATGCCAATATTATGTGTTCAATCCATTACTACTAGGACACATTTATTTCCCGCTGGATGAAGGTGAGTTCTTAACGATGGACGGATTTACTCCAAAAGATTCAGACCCAAGCGGATTGGAATAGGATTCAAGCCTTCTGATGTTAATAACTCGGTGAAAAGTCCACGTACTGGCTAGTACCTGTTTTCTGGTAATTTGGTAGCTTTGGCTTTGATATAAATAGTCAAAGAATGAATTTTGTAATCTCTAGTGCTACTCTACTCAAACATTTGCAGGGAATCTCTGGTGTTTTGAGCACGAGTAACACCCTTCCGATACTTGACAACTTCCTTTTTGAGATCCTCGATGGACGCCTTACTGTTTCCGCTTCTGATTTGGAAACAACCATGCGTACTTCTCTGGATGTTGAAGCGAAGGAAGAAGGTAAAATTGCCATTCCAGCGAAACTCTTGTTGGATGTATTGAAAAACTTGCCTGACCAACCTTGTACGTTCCTTGTGAACGATGAGACGTATGCTGTTGAAATCGCGTATGACAATGGTAAATCGAAAATGGTAGGTTTCGATGGTGATGATTTCCCGCGCACTCCAGCTTTGGAGCAATCAAGTTCTATTCGAATTTCGGGAAGTATCTTATCGAATGCTATCAATAAAACGCTTTTTGCAACAGGAGTAGATGATCTTCGCCCAGTAATGAGTGGAGTTTTTTGTGAGTTCTCTCCAGAGAGTATCACATTTGTTGCGACTGATGCACATAAATTGGTTCGATACACGCGTACAGATTCTCAAGCCGATGGAAGCTCGTCATTCATTCTTCCAAAGAAGCCGTTGAATTTATTGAAAGGAAACCTGAAAGGCGACGAAGAAGTAAAGTTGGAGTACAACGATTCGAATGCTGTTTTCACGTTTAACGACACGATTTTGGTTTGCCGTTTAATCGATGGGAAGTACCCGAACTATGAAGCGGTTATTCCTAAGGAGAATCCAAACGTATTGATGATTGATCGCTTACAATTTTTGAGTTCAATCAAGCGTGTTTCCATTTTCGCGAATAAGACAACTCACCAGATCAAACTGAAATTGGCAGGAGCTGAATTAGCACTTTCGGCAGAAGATATCGACTTTGCCAATGAAGCAAACGAACGATTGACATGTAATTACTCTGGTGAAGACATGGAAATTGGATTCAACTCGCGCTTCTTGATGGAAATGTTGAACAATATTGACTCAAGCGAAATTCGTTTGGAAATGAGTGAACCGAGCCGCGCAGGGTTATTGATTCCTGCGGAAATGGCTGAAGATGAAGATATTTTGATGCTGGTAATGCCAGTAATGCTTAATAGATAACCGATACTTGAATAATATATTCGAACTAGGAAGCCCAGATCAGGATCTGGGCTTTTTCTGTATTAGTTATTTTTAATAGCTCTGAGTGTTCTTCTAGAAGCTTTCCTAAACGTATCTCTCAAAGCACGCTGATCTGGCTTTGTAGCGGTCGTTGACCGTGCAAATTGTCTACTGTAAACATTGGCCCCGACAAATGCATCTCTGGTCGAGTGATTGATAACCATTGTAGAGGTAACCGCTCTCACGTTATCTCCTGTAAGTACTCCGATTGTGTTCAATCCAAATGCTGCAGCATCACTCATGATGAAATGACGCGTTACCGCACCTCTAACAACATGTGTTACGCCGATCGCATCGGCAATTTCTCTATCCGTCATACTTGAAGCAACCGTATCAATTCCACTCGCACGCAT
>JBGCDF010000367.1:0-7906 GCA_045105095.1 Crocinitomicaceae bacterium
GTTCTGTTTTCGTGCACTTCCATCACCGTTTCTAGCGCTTTATGAATACGTTGCTTCTCAACTGTGGAAGTGAAGATGATTGGAACATCGTTGAATGGAGCAAGTTGCTCACGAATTTTCTCTTCATATTCGCCCATCGTTTTGTGATCTTTTTCGATCAAATCCCACTTATTGATGAGTACAACCACGCCTTTCGAGTTCTTTTCGATGATGTAGAAGATGTGTAAATCTTGTTTCTGGATTCCCTCGGTTGCATCTACCATAAAGACGCAAACGTCCGAGCTTTCAATGGCGCGGATAGACCGAAGTACAGAATAGTATTCAATGTCTTCGTGAACTTTCGCTTTCTTTCGTATTCCAGCGGTATCAACCAACATGAAGTCGAAGCCAAATGATTTGTAGCGCGTGTTCACGGTGTCGCGAGTAGTCCCAGAGATGTGAGTTACGATGTTTCGGTCTTCACCCGTCAGAGCATTCACTAACGATGATTTCCCAACATTTGGTTTTCCCACAATGGCGATATGCGGTAGACTGGATTCTTCATTCGTTTCATCCGATTCCTTGTCGAAATCCTCTACGATATCATCCAATAATTCTCCTGTTCCACTTCCGTTCGTTGCAGAGATGTCGTATACTTCACCAATTCCGAGCGACCAAAATTCCGAAGACATTCCGACGCGTTGTGTATTATCCACTTTGTTGGCAACAACGTATACTTTCTTTCCAGATTTACGCAGCAATTTCGCTACGACTTCATCCAAATCGACGATTCCGGTCATGACATCTAGTACGAATACGATTATTGTTGCTTCTTCAATGGCAATCAGTACTTGTTTGCGAATTTCTGCTTCGAAAATATCGTCCGAACCTTTGACATATCCTCCAGTATCAATTACTGAAAATTCTGTCCCGTTCCATTCACCTCTTCCGTACAAACGATCGCGAGTTACTCCGCTCACCTCTTTCACAATGGCACGTTTCGACTCTGTCAATCGATTAAATAAAGTCGATTTCCCAACATTTGGACGTCCTACAATTGCGATAATATTTCCCATTACTTCTAACTTGAATGTGCCGAAAACACACGGTTCAATTTTTCGGTTTTAATAACCGTATTTCTTCAATTTCTTTTCGGATGCACGCCAATCCTTGTCTACCTTAACGAAGGTTTCCAGATAGACTTTGCTTTCGATGAATTTTTCAATTTCTTTTCGTGACTCTCGTCCCAAACGCTTTAACATTGTTCCTCCTTTTCCAATGAGAATTCCTTTCTGTGAATCGCGTTCAACAATAATCAAGGCACGAATGCGTGTGATGTCCTCTTCCTCGATGTATTCTTCAATTTCTACCTGACAGGCATACGGAATTTCTTTCTGCGTATGCATGAAGATTTTCTCTCGGATGATTTCAGATACGAAGAAACGCATCGGTCGATCCGACATAGCATCCTTGTCGAAGTAGGGAGGGCTTTCAGGAAGAGCATCCAGGATACATTCCCAAACACTATCCACGTTGAAGCCGTGCAAAGCAGAAATTGGGAAAACGTTCGCCTTTGGTAGACGGCTTTGCCAGTACTCTAATTTTTCCTTCACATTTTTTTGGTCCGAAAGGTCCATTTTGTTGATGAGGCAGAGTACAGGAATTTCCAGTCGTTGAATACGCTCCAGCGTTTCCTTATGATTCATCTCTGTTTCCTTAGCATCAGTGATGAATAACAAAACGTCCGCATCTTGAATAGATGCGTTCACATAGCTCATCATGTTGTCGTGAAGCTTGTAGGCAGAGTTTACTACTCCCGGAGTATCCGAAAATACGATTTGAGAATCTTCATTATTGACGATTCCCAAAATTCGGTGCCGTGTCGTTTGAGCCTTATTCGTGACGATGGACAATTTCTCTCCCACCAACCGATTCATTAAGGTTGACTTCCCAACATTAGGGCTTCCTACGATATTTACAAATCCAGACTTATGCGCCATGTGTCGCTTATTTCCTGCAAAGATAATGCTTTCAATGGAGCTGCAAGCAAAGGTGCAATGCTTTCAACTCAAGTTGACTCAGATTCTTAGTGAATAGATGACAAAAAAACCTTCTGATTCCGATCAGAAGGTTCCTTGATAAGTATGAAATCAATGTTTAGCGTCTGCCTTTTCTGGATGGCACAGTGCGCGTTTTCGTTGTTGTTGTCTTCTGCTTTACTGCGCCAGGACGCTTAGTTGTTGTGCTTTTCTTAACGGCACCTGGTCGCTTGGTTGTGGTGCTTTTGGTTTGTGTTGCGCCTCTATTAACGGTCGTTCGTTTTTGCGTAGCTGATTTCGCTGGTGCTGATTGCCTTACCGTTGTAGTTTGCTTTTTAACAACCGTTCCTCCATTGGTTTTTTTGACAGTCGTGGCTTTCTGAACGCCAACAGCTCTATTTGTTCTGATCACCGTTGCACTTTTTGAGCTTTTGTAGAAGACAGGAGAATGTACTCTACGCGTTCTATAGAATCCAGACGCTCTGTTACATCTTCTAACACTTGCACGACGGTAGTATGGTCTTTGGTAACGAACTACACGTGGTCGATAAACGGCCCAAGATACTCTTCTCCATGGTCTATACGAACTCGGGTAAGCTCTCCATCGATAAGGCGATCTATATGCAACATATCTCGGTCCATAAATGTGTCGAATCGGTCTCCATGTGTTTACATTGACCACGATATTCGCGTTTTTTTCATCCGCTGGCTCAACCATGTATTCTTCTCCGTACAATTCCGAATCACCGATTACCTGCAAATTGACTTTATCCTCTTCGACCTCTTCCATTTCAATAACGGCCACATCTTGCGACTCTGTTTCATTGACTGGAACTTGAAGTGCAAGCGAGTGAGCATTGCTATCCGCATGATCAACTACACGTATATAGTCTACTTCTCCGTCTTCGTTAAGATCTAGGTTATTTACACCGTTTGACTCAGTGTTTAATTTCTTTTCAAAATCTTCTACATCATCCGATTCTTTGAACAATTCCAGAACTCCATTTAGATCTAAATTGTCTCCTTCTAATCCTGTTGATTCTACTTCCTGAGCGAAGGAAAATGCTCCTATCAGTGCGGCGAATAGTGTTAAACTTGTTTTTTTCATGGTGTCATTTTTAAGGTGTAACGTCTCTTAGACTGGTCAGCGTTCGAAAGGTTTAATCTCAAGATAGAAAAATAAAACGTACTTGAGTGAATACCGAGGATTTACGTGTAATGTCAGAGTTTCCAATAGCCTCTTCACCATAATATTCCCAATTATTTGTAGTTTGGAAATATGGAAGAGAAAATTACATGCCCTCATTGTAATCACCGAGTGAATAAATCTGCGAAGTATTGCGAAAATTGCGGGTCCAGAGTGTCAGAAGTCTGGAGCGAGGATTATCAAGTGGGAAAATCAGATGTACTTGACGAGTTATCGAATTCACGAAGGAATAATCAACAACAGAGCTTTATTTTGATTGGTTTACTTGCCCTCTGTGCATTCACCTTCTATTATTTTACTCTCGGCGCAATTGCGGATATTACGGGAAACTGGGATGTATATCAAACCGTTGAGCCCATCTCGGTTGTTGTCACATTCTTGACTGCGGGAGTAGCCTTAATGATTGCCCTAGGAATGGATCGAGGCAAGAAAAAAGTACTCGCAATAATAGCCGCTAGTATATACTGTGTTATCCATTTGTATTGGTTCGTTGAGCAGCTTATTCCAGAAGAACCAATTGTCGATTATCTACAGTTTTAAGAAAGAGTGCTAAAGCTTACGTTTTAGAATTAGCCTTATTTTCGAATCTTCACTTTTCTCTGCTTCGAGAACTAGTTTATTGTCGGTTATACTCGCTATGTTAAATTCAATTTCGTCTCCGAAGGAATCGAGAACTAAAACATTTGTTGACTCGTTGTATTTCCAACTAGATTCATTTGGGCTGCGGTTGGCCTCTCCCAAGATGACAATGTTTTCCTCTTTAAATTCCATCCAAGGAGCGGCTTTCTCATCATCAAACGTTTCCTCGTTATCCATCATTTTTAGAGAGTGAACGTACCACTTTCCGAGGAGTTGTTTTTCCATTGCCGCTGAAATGGATAATGCTCCGACTAGTAAAATTGCGAGTAAAAAAATAGATTTTTTCATGATGATTAATTTTCGTTCAGACCTTTGACGAGTATTTCTTGTTCGTTCCGTTTAATCTCAGGGGTGAGGGTTGTAATACCAACAATCACAATCAGAATTTCCAGCACGATGAACCAAACAGCTCTTTCGTAAAAGACTTTATGTATCAGTAAGATAATAAAAACTGTGGCAGTTATGTAAATGATGGACTGAACTGCAATAGGGATCAGATAATTTACTCCATCAAATGTCAGAATGTCAAAAGAAACAAGAAGATCTAAAATTAATTCAATGGCCAGTAGAATATAGATCAAACCGGTGAACTTAAATTCTGGAGCCTTAGATTGAAAGTAATCCACTATTGAGAATAACCAGATGGATATTACAACTGATCCGACAATATCCAAAATGTCATAATACCTCGGTTCCATAAGTTCTCGTTCCGCAAATATTTCCAGAACAAAAATCATTAGCGGAAGAAAAACCAATGCAATAAAAATTGCAGTTGGAACCCTAAGAACTATGTTTTTCATTAGATCCTTATTTCAGGATGATTACTTCGTAATCCCTTCCAGCTGCAACATAAAAGCATATACCATTGCCACTTCTTTGTAGCGCTTGAATCGACCTGATGCTCCACCGTGACCAACATCCATGTTACAATGCATTAATAGTTGATTGTCATCCGTTTTGTACTCGCGCAATTTAGCAATCCACTTTGCAGGTTCCCAATATTGTACTTGACTATCCCAATACCCTGTTGTAATCAATAAGTTCGGGTAATCCTTCTTCTCAATGTTGTCGTACGGAGAATACGTTTTGATGTAATCGTAGTACACTTTATCTTTTGGATTTCCCCATTCATCAAATTCACCTGTTGTTAACGGAATCGACTCATCCAACATCGTAGAAATTACATCGACGAAAGGAACTTGAGCAATGACTCCATTCCACATACTTGGTTCCATGTTTGTGATGGCACCCATGAGCAATCCTCCGGCGCTTCCTCCTTGGGCATATAAGTGGTCATTTGAAGTGTACTTGTTCTCAACTAGGTATTTCCCACAATCAATGAAATCATAGAAAGTATTTTTCTTCTTGAGGAGTTTTCCGTCTTCATACCAGTCGCGTCCCATTTCCTGACCACCACGAACGTGCGCGATAGCGAAGGCAAATCCGCGATCAAGTAAGCTCAATCGAATGGAGCTGAAGCTTGCATCCATAGAAGAACCGTATGATCCATAAGCATATAAGAGTAGTGGAGCATTTCCATCTCGCTTAAATCCTTTTTTGTAGACGAGCGATACAGGAACCTCAACTCCGTCTCGAACAGGAACCATGATTCTTTCAGAAGTATAATTCTCAGGAGAGAATTTTCCACCTAAAACCTCCTGCTGTTTCAACAGTTTCTTCGACTTGGAGGTCATGCTGTAATCGTACGTAGAACTCGGAGTTGTCATGGATGTATATCCAAAACGTAATACTTCTGTATCGAATTCTGGATTTGAGAAGGTGTATGCCGTATATGCAGGGTCCTCGAATTTGATGTAGTGTTCGGACATGTCTGACCACTTCATAACGCGCAATTGGATGAGTCCATTTTTACGCTCTGTCACAACCAGGTAGTTTTTGAAAATGTCAACATCTTCAAGAAAAACATCTTCTCGGTGACCTATTACTTCTGACCAATTGCTTTTTCCAGTCTTGTCTAGTGGAGTTTTCATCAATCGGAAGTTCTTAGCATCCATATTGGTTGTGATATAGAAATTGTCGTCGTAGTGATCTACGTAGTATTCTAGATCGCGCTCACGTGCTTGGAATACTGTCCATTCTCCGTTAGGATTGTCAGCATCGATGAATCGATATTCAGTCGAAAGTGTTTGATAACTATCGATCATGATGTACTTACGCGATTTCGTTTTGTATACTGAGCAACCAAATGTTTCATCTGTTTCTTCGAATACCAATTGATCATCTTCCACAGGCGTTCCAAGAACGTGCTTGAAAATTTGATTCGATCTCAATGTAACAGGATCTTGCTTTGTGTAAAACACTGTTTTGTTGTCGTTCGCCCAAGTGATTCCACCAGTGGTGTTTTTAATTTCGTCTTCGAATTTCTCACCAGTCACTAGATTTCTGAAGTGAATGGTATACTGACGACGAGAAACCAAATCAACGCTATACGCCAGAAGTTCATTGTTTTCACTGATGCTTTGACCACCGACAGCAAAGTAACTTTGGTCTTCAGCCATTTTAGGCATATTCAATAGGATCTCCTCTTCGCCTGCTTCGTCTCCTTTTTTTCTACACGTCAAAGGATAATCCTGTCCTTCTTCAAATCGAGTATAGTAGAGATAACCGTTCACTTTCACTGGAACCGATTGGTCGTCCTGTTTGATGCGACCAACAATTTCTTCAAATAATTTTTCCTGTAAACCTTCAGTGGGTTTCATTACCGTTTTCAAATAGTCGTTTTCGGCATTGAGATAATCCAGTACATCTTGAGTTTGAGCATCTGAGGTTTCCGCTTCTTTTTGCTCATCAGACAGGCGCATCCAGAAGTAGTTGTCTACTCGCGTGTCACCATGAGTTGTAATCTTTTTTTCAATCTGTTTAGCTTTTGGAGCTTCGGTCATAGTTGAAGTTGTAGAACAGCTTGCAATAAGGATTGCAGCAATTGGATAAATTATTCGTTTCATGGTGTTTAGTTAGTGGTGAAAATTACTCATTTGATCTTAGATTAAGAAGTCGTTTAAAGTTGAAGTGGAGTTTTCGAGTGATGTGAGGCGGATTTTCGGTTTGGCGTGAATATACATGCACTTACCTGATTGCACACTAATGTCACACTGTTTGACTTTTTTTTGTATCTTCGCCATCTACACGTTAGGTCAGACTCTGCAAGAATGTCTTAGCGAAACGATTGATTTTTATTCCATACTCCCGTGTATTCTTTTGAATCTTTCTGCTTATCAGATTGATATAGGATTAATTTACACTCATTTTCATGGAAGTATACCCTTTTAAGAACTAAGCCGTTTCGTACGTTTTTGGTAGAGATTATTTATTCATCCACTCCCAACTTGATAAAAATGAATGATCAGCTAGAAATTACTTATAGAGGAAGCTCTCAATATCTTAATGTAAACGAGATTCAGTACATTAAATCTGACAATGTTTACGTCGAAATCTTTACGGAAGGACGCCGTTATATTCAACGCAAGTTCTTAGGACAAATTTCTCAGGAATTACCGTCTCAATTCGTTCGAATTCACCGTTCGTATTTAGTAAATATGGATAAAGTGTCTCAATTGAATAAGACGTTTGCATTGATAGATGGAAATAGAATTCCGGTTTCGAGAAAATTTAAGTTAGAAGAAGCTTAAGTTAGTGAAACTAGGGTTTGCGAGGCCTTTTAAAAGGTGATTCCCTTAATGCAAATTGCTCTTTTTCAAAAAAAATCATTTTGACTGGTTAGGTTTTTATTAGTCGTTGACACCAACGAGCAAATAAATCAAAAACTTAATCAAAATGAAAAAGAGAATTTTACTCGCGATGTTATTATTTGCTTCTGCAGGAAGCGTTTTAGCTCAAAACCAATGTTTCGGGCCTGACCAAGCTGTGAACGGAGATTTCCAAACGTATACTGGTACACCAACTGCCGGTAACTCATGGATCAATAATAATCTTGACAATTGGCAAGTATCTCACGGTACTCCATCAACCTCAGGAAACCTTGCAATATGGATGTGGTCCTATAGTGGTTTCGGTGAAGGGG
>JBGCDF010000368.1:0-21666 GCA_045105095.1 Crocinitomicaceae bacterium
CTTTTTCGTCTATACGTAATCGAATAGTGGTTAGGTTAGGTTAACAGAGAACTCCCGTTCTCTGGGGAAAGCGGTCTTAGGACCGCTTTTTTGTTGTTGGCCTATTTGTCAGTTACACTACACTTCTTTTCCTGTCAAAAAAAACAAAAACCAATTTGATATTAGCTAAATGTTGACTCATCGTGGATACTGCACCGTTGGTCGTTTTTCGCTCGGATCTTTATTGTTTGGCACACTTTTTCGTCTATACCTATTCGAATAGTGGTTAGGTTAGGTTAACAGAGAACTCCCGTTCTCTGGGGAAAGCGGTCTTAGGACCGCTTTTTTGTGCCCTTTAGTTTCATCCTCATTCGAAATCCCGTGAATTGTTAAAAAATGATAATAGCTTCTTGATTTTTGTAAGTCATGTGCAAGTTTTCAAAACGTTCAGCGTCAGAATAAATGAATAGTGGTTAGGTTAGGTTACAGAGAACGCCTGTTCTCTGGAAAAGCGGTCTTCGGACCGCTTTTTTTGTTTGCTAAGGTTTATTTCTCAACTGACCACATCGTACTTCGCATGTGCTTTTTCTTATTTTCGTAGAGCAAATAACTTCGAAACAACTTCTATGAAATTACTGAGCGGTATTGAAAGAATCTTTAAAACGTTTTTGCCAACGCCGTTTACGATTGCCATTCTGATTACTGTTTTTACATTCATTCTTGCGTTTTTCTTAACGGATTCTGATGTAGATGCAGGCGCACGCGGAATGGAATTAGTCGGTTTTTGGTACGACGGACTCTGGAAATCATCGTTGTTGGCATTCGCTGTTCAAATGATGCTAATGCTTGTTCTCGGACACGCTTTGGCATTGACCAAACCAGCAGATCGTTTTATGAGTGCAATGACACGATTCTGCAACGATACACCAACTTCGGCTTTTGTTGTGACACTGTTAACCATCCTTGTTTCATTGTTCAACTGGGGACTGGGACTCATATTTGGAGCGATCCTCGCACGAAAGGTAGGTGAGCGAGCGGGTGAAAAAAACATCCAACTGAATTATGCACTCATCGGCGCTGCTGGATACAGTGGCTTGATGGTATGGCATGGAGGGATTTCAGGTTCCGCTCCGATCAAAGCCGCGGAGTCAGGGCATATTTCATCCCTTATGGAAGGAGTGCTATCATCTGAACAAATGGCGCAACTACCGGAGAGCGTTCCCTTTTCAGAGACCATTTTTGGTACAATGAATCTCACTGTTATGCTGGCGCTTGTGGTGTGTGTCCCATTGTTTATGTATTGGCTCGGAAAACGTTCGAAAAAAGCAGGTGCCCTGCCGAAGGTAAAAATGAATACTGTTGTTGAGTCGGATTCCGAAGAAGGAAAGAACCTGGATAATTCACCTACATTTTCGCGCTTAGCGGGAGCTCTGCTCTGTGCGTTTTCGATATATATGTTGGTAATTATGATGTTTAAACCAGGCATGGGAATTAATCCAAACTTCATCAACTTCACACTTTTTGGACTATGTCTATTATTACATTCCAATATCAATTCTTTTCTCGCGGCAATTGATCAAGCGATTCGCGGTGCAGCGGGAATTCTTATTCAATTTCCACTTTATTTTGGGATCATGGGATTGATGATTGGATCTGGACTCATTCAAGTGTTTTCCGATTTCTTCGTAGATATCTCCACTGAAATTTCGTTCCCAATTTATTCTTTCATTAGTGCTGGAATTGTCAATGTTTTTGTTCCGAGCGGAGGAGGGCAGTGGGGAGTGCAAGGCCCCATTATTATTCAATCCGCAATGGAATTAGGAGTGAGCCTTCCGAAATCCATTATGGCACTCTCGTATGGAGATCAATTGACCAACATGCTGCAGCCATTCTGGGCATTGCCACTTCTAGGAATTACAGGTCTAAAGGCGAAGAGTATTTTGCCTTATACTTTGCTGATGATGATACTTGGAGCAATTATTTACCTAGCCGCATTGTTCATTTTTTAAGCTGATTTCGACCATGAGAGAGAAGAAGATATCCAACTTTGTTAAAACCCTTGGACCGGGGATTTTGTTTGCGAGTACGGCAATTGGTGTATCTCATTTGGTGCAGAGTACACGTGCTGGAGCTGACTATGGATTTGCCTTGATCGCTTTTGTGATAGCCGCTAATGTATACAAGTATCCATTTTTTGAGTTTGGAAGTCGATATGCGAATGCTACAGGAACGACACTCATTGATGGGTACAACCGAATTGGAAAATGGATGATCTGGTTGTATTTTCTGATCACTCTGGGCAGTATGTTTTTTGTAAGTGGCGCAGTAGGAGCTGTTACTTCTGGGTTTTTGCAAAACTTATTCGGAATATCTTCCTGGGGAATTTGGGCAACGGTTTGCTTATTTATCGTGTGTGCCAGTATTTTGATTGCCGGGAAGTATAAGATTCTCGATTCCATGACGAAAGTGATCGGTGTTGTGCTGCTTTTGTCCACATTACTGGCCTTCGTTTTAGCACTGATGAAGGGGGGCGCGCCGCAACAAGCTGATTTCGTCGCTCCGGATATTTGGTCGAACGAGAGCATGTTGTTCATTATCGCACTCATGGGATGGATGCCGACCGCAGTTGATTTGAGTGCGTGGAGCAGTTTATGGACGGTGGAGAGAATTAAGCAGACGGGCTATAAGCCGAAGATGAAAGAAACCTTGGCGGATTTCAATTTTGGATACATCGTGTCGGCAGTGCTGGCGATTTGTTTTCTAACGCTTGGAGCATACGTATTATACGGAACGGGTAAGGAATTGCCATCGAGCGCAGCCGATTTTTCAAGTAGTGTAGTTGGTCTGTTTACGACGTTTATCGGTGATTGGAGTTATATCATTTTTGCAATTGCCGGTTTTTCCATCATGTTTGGAACGTGTATCACAGTTTTCGATGGATATGGGCGAAGCCTAGAACGGAGCTCCATTTTGCTATTTCAGAAAAAGGAAAATGATAATTCAAGCAAGGTGTATATCTTGAGTATTCTGATTGTCGCAATTGGATCCTTTGGGATTATTTTCTTCTTTGGAAATCATTTGAAAAGCCTTGTCGATTTGGCTACGACACTGAGTTTTCTAATTGCGCCATTAATTGCAGTAGTGAATTATAGACTAGTGACAGGAAGCCATGTTGCGAAGGAAGATCAACCGAAATTGTGGTTGCGAATTTTGAGCTGGTTCGGGATTGTTTTTCTTTCAGGGTTCGCTGTGTACTACGTGATTATTCGATTTTTCTAGCTAATCTGAATTATCCTTTTGAAACTTGAAACTATCACAAAAAAGATCGCTTTGCTCGTGCTTTTTCGCTGGACCTATGTCCCGCTAGGGCGGAAACCGTCAGCTTTGTGAAAAGAAGCTTTTGCAATGCTTGCTTGTGCGAGTAGATTTATACCAGCACAAGGTTAGCAGTGTACGACAGCTTGAACAAACTAAAGGTGGTAGACCGTGAAGGCGGCCTGCTAATGATCATGTTAAAATTGGAATATTCCGATGAATTAACCAAAGTCTTAGTTCAGCTCCTCAATACGCTCAGCCGGTCTGCCAATAACAGCTTTACCGTTTTTGACGATAATCGGGCGCTCAATCAACTTTGGATATTCGATCATTGCCTTAATCCATTCATCTTCAGAAAGCTCTTTTCCTTTGAAATTGTCCTTGAAATCCTTCTCTCCTTTTCGAACCAATTCGAGTGCAGGGATCTCCAATTGAGCCAACACCTCTTTCAAATCCGCCTCAGTTAACGGAGTTTTTAAGTATTCAATTACTTCGTATTCTGCGCCTTTCTCATCCAGATAAGCCAATGAAATACGGCTTTTAGAGCAACGATTGTTGTGGTATACGGTGTATTTTTCTTTTGACATTATCTCTTGTTTACGAAAAATCCCTCTTGTCCCGATTCCGATAACTATCGGAAGATCGGGATCAAGAGGGACTCAATTCAATTGTATTATTTCTTAGTGAGCAGCCAAGTAATCAGCAACTCCATCGAAGCTAGCTGTCATTCCATCTTCACCTTTTTGCCAGTTTGCTGGACAAACTTCACCGTTTTCTTCGAAGAACTGAAGAGCGTCAACCATACGGATTGCTTCGTCTACGTTTCTTCCAAGTGGCAAGTTGTTCACCAATTGGTGCATTACTGTACCTTCTTTGTCGATCAAGAACAACCCACGGTATGCAATCATTGGTCCTGTTGCAACCATTTCCATGTTTTCGTTGTACTCATACTCTCCAGCCAACACACCGTATGTATCAGAGATAGTTTTTGACGTATCCGCAATGATAGGGTAAGTAATTCCTTCAATTCCACCTTTGTTTTTAGCTACTTGCAACCATCCCCAGTGAGATTCTTCTGTATCTGTTGAGCAAGCAACAACTTTCACTCCGCGCGCTTCGAATTCAGATAATTTCGCTTGGAAAGCGTGTAATTCTGAAGGACATACGAACGTGAAATCTTTTGGATAGAAGAAAAGAACTACGTGATTCTTTCCTAGGTACTGATCCAATGAAAAGTTTTCTACGATTTCTCCTCCGTTTACTACCGCTGCTGCGCTAAAAGAAGGTGCTTTTTTTCCGACTAATACTCCCATTTTAACTTTATTATTTGTTTGTTGTAATTTCTGTTTTTTATTTACTCAAGCCTCAAAGGGTCTTGATTTTAAAGGTGCAAAATTACGTATTTTCCGTAAGAGTATAGACAAGATGTGTTAAACAATTATCGATTTAACCAAGCCTTAAACATCCAATTGGTTTTTTCCTTCTCTCTGATAAGATCGCTCATGAGCGCGTTTGTTCCTTCATCATCAACTTCTCCCGTTGCGACCAGTAAGACGCGTTCCTGTTTCAGCAATTCTTGCTGTGCTGATAAAATGTACGAAACTCCCGTCGCTCCGTCATGTGTAAGGTCTAATTCCGTAATTGGACTTGCTGCCAAATAGCTGCTGAAGTTCGACATCGGAGTTTCCCCAATTGACAAAATGCGTTCGGCTAAATCATCAATGACGATCAGTGTACGGTTGTATAATTCTTCGTATTTCAAATGAAGTTCAAAAAAATCTTGTCCTTAATGTTCCAGTGTAAAGAACGAAGGTTTTGATAATGAATCTGGTAGCTTGCCAAAAGCTGATTCAATTCGTCTGTATATGCTGTTGTGTTTTCCATAATTCAAAGGTAGGGTCAATACTTCATAAGAATAATTGATTAATTTTATTCAAGTATAAACATTCACTATATGATATCGATTCAGCAAATGCAGTACATTCTTGTATTGTCGGAGGAGAAACAATTTCAAAGAGCGAGTGAGAAATGCTTCGTCACTCAACCCACATTATCTATGCAATTGAAGAAGGCGGAAAATACCTTGGGTGGTGCTATTTTTGATCGCTCAACAACTCCTCTCGAACTCACACCTTTTGGTAAGTTATTGTTGCCGATTGTACGAGATATTCTATCAGAGTATGGTCGGATTGCCGAGTTGACTGACAAGCAAAAAGGGGTGTACAAAGAGCGCTTAAGAATAGGTATTATACCGACGGTTGCTGATTACATGGTTCCAGATCTCTTCAATAGCTGGAAATCTGCATTGTTGGATGTGCAACTGACTATTGAAGAAATGAAAACAGAGGATTTACTTGTTGCGCTCGATCAGAAGAAGATTGATCTTGGAATTTTAGCGGGACCAGTAAGCAACCCGAAATTAAGAACTTCTGTGCTGTTCGATGAGGAGATTTTAGCCTTTGTACCTGAGTCAAAAGCGACGGAAATCACCACTGAAGATTTGGGGAATTATCATCCTTGGCTGTTAACATCAGGAAACTGTTTGCGTACTCAAATGATTCATTTTTGCGAACTCAATCGGGAAACGGACGATTGGAACTATGAAGGAGGAAATATGAATATCCTCAAGCAAATGGTTGAAATGAATGGCGGTTATACGCTCATTCCTGAGCGCTCTGTTTCTGAAATGACGATTGATTATAAACGTATTCGATCGGCAATTGGGGAGATTCCGGCACGACAAATTATTGCGCTTTCTCCAAACCGATCATCAAAGTGGGGGAGTATCGAACAAATTGTGAGATCGGTTCAGTTGCTTTACATGAATAAGAAAAACATAAACGATTTAAAGCTGTTGAGTTGGGATTAGGTCTTCTCTCATGTTTTTTTGAACACTTCTTGATAGATTTTTTCAGAAGCCCCTGCATTGGACTGAACAAAGGCTTGTTCTTTTTGACTGATGTTCTCTAGATCTGATTGAATAAAGTCGACTGCTTTTTCGAACTGAGCAGTTGTCTCTACAGAAAAACCAAATCCACCGTCAATGAAAGCTTGCGCTTCAGGAAAGCGAAGGTGTTTAGGGCCGAAGATTACGGGTAAGCCGAAAACTGCCGGCTCCAAAATGTTGTGTAGACTCCCAGAGAATCCACCACCCACGTAGGCAACTTTTCCATACGTATAGGCACTAGCGAGATGTCCAATAGTGTCAAGAATTAGTACCTCGCAATCAACAGAGAATACTTTGTATGCTTCTGAATATCGAGTGACTTTACGCGTGATTTTTGAGACAATTTGGCTAACATGCTTATCGTCTACTTGGTGAGGAGCAATAAGTACTTTTTGTTTAGTTTGATTTATCCATGGAATCAATATTGATTCGTCTTGTGGCCAGGAACTTCCAATTACGACCAAATTGTCGTCACCTTTGAAGCGACTAATCGTTCCGTTTTCTTTTGCACGATCCCGATTTTCAATCACTCGATCAAAACGACTATCTCCAGTGATACTCACTTTTTCGATATCAATCGACTTCAACAATTCCTTTGATGTTTCATTTTGAACAAAGAAGTGATCAAACTGCATTAAGATCTTTCGGAAAAAACTTCCGTACCACTTGAAGAAACGTTGATTGGGTCGAAACAAACCGCTTACATTGTAGATTTCACTTCCCTGTTTTTTTGCTGCCAAGATGTAATTTCCCCAAAATTCGTACTTCACAAAAAAGCATTTCTTTGGTGCGAAATAGTTAATGAACGTACGTGCATTTGAAGGAGTGTCCAGAGGTAAGTACATTACATGATCTGCAGCATGTTCGCGCTTGTGAAAGTGCAGAAATCCTGATGGAGAAAAAAAAGTAACAAGTAAAAACGCGTCAGGATGCTCGACCTTAATTTTGTTCATCAATGGTAACCCTTGATCAAATTCACCCAGTGAAGCACAGTGGAACCAAATGACATCGCGCCCCTGCGGATTTGCAAGTTGGCGCATTGATTTTTTCCACCTGAAGCGACCCAAGGACCATTCTCGGGCTTTTGAATTAAACAAGGAAGCAATCCGAATGCCGAGGCCATAAGCACCAACTCCGATGTTGTACAATAAATGCATCAGTCGAAGTAAAAATCCTTGGGTTGACGCTGGTAGATTGGGATCATCCACCCCACTTTAAATCCTATTTGAAGATCCAGTCTCAGATCAGTCGAAACAGGAACGTCTGGAGTATCGAAATTGATTGTTCTTCTGTTGTATGTGAATCCTTGCTGAGCATAGAATCCAGCAAAGAAGTTGATCGGACTGTCATTCGCCATCAAGGTATATCCAATGAATTGACTTGTGTTTATTCCAGTCGTCATACGATCATAACCTCTACGGTATTCCAATTCCAATTGAGGGACTACGTGATCCTGAGTCTCAACGCGCAATCGATGCAGTAAGTATCCCACTCCGAAATTGACATAGATTCCAGAATTCGGATTAGGAGATAGCACAGGAATTACCTTCCCAACAGTAGCGTTTGCATATACGCCTCTCGGCAAAACTTGCACGATAGCAATGTCTCCATTTTGATCTGTGATGTTTCCATATGAATCCACCAAGTGATCAAAAACACCTGTTATCCGAACTTTATTACCAAACATGAATGCTGCATCCAAAGCGAAAACCCAATTTCTTTTGGTTTTGTATCCCGTCAAAATTCCGACATGGTTGAGGTAGCCGTATCGATCTGCCAAATCTCCCCCAGTAAAACCTCCAGAATAATGAACGGCAAGCCAAGTGCTTGGTATGATGGAATCGGAAACATTTCGCTGTGCATGAGTTTCCTGAGAGAACAAGGTGAAGCATGCTATGAGCAAGGATGGAATCAAAGTTTTCATAAAGTCTGTATTCTTGATCAATACTAAGAACGAAGGTACGTATCAAATATTGGATTTTGGCGCGTTTTAAACTTTTTTATGACGAAACTATACAAATGAAAATCCCTCTGACATCCCAAGAGTTATTGGGTGCAGAGGGATTCTTTATCGTTAGAAAAAGATTCTATTCTTTTACTTCGCTTTGTATAATGTTGTTTTAAGAATTACACGACGGTTTTTAGCACGACCTGCAGAAGTACCATTATCCGCAACAGGACGAGTTTCTCCGTAACCTTCTGAAGAAAGGTGATCAGCATCAACTCCTTTTTTGATAAGGTAATCTTTCACTGCTTTTGCTCGAGCTTTCGAAAGATTCAAGTTCATTTGATCATTTCCTTGGCTGTCTGTGTGCCCTTCAATACTCGCTTTCACTTCTGGATGCTCGCTGAAAATCTTAGCTAGTTTATCCAAATCTGGGTAAGACTCAGACTTAATTGTTGATTTACCAGAGTTGAAGTAAATATGCTCAGATGCACTTTTGATTTCTGCAAGTAATGCTTCGTCTAGCGCACATCCGTCTGCCGCTTTTGTTCCTGCCTCCAATGGACAATGATCGGCTTTATCACCAACACCATCTCCATCAGTATCCGGGTTGTTTGGATTCGTTCCAATTTTTTGCTCTTCAGCATCTGTTAATCCATCTCTATCGCTATCAGGCTCGGCATTTTCAGGGCATCCCTGATCCTCACCAGGAACAGTTGGACAGTTATCTTTATCATCTGCTACACCATCACCGTCTGAATCTGGGTTGTTTGGATTTGTACCAATACTCGCTTCGTTTGCATTTGTAAGTCCGTCTCCATCTGAATCACAGTCTGGCATTTTCTGAAGTGGGTCACATCCATCTTTAGGATCAGATTTTCCAGAAGCTTTTGTCGAAGTTGATGCAGCATCAACACCGTTTACTTCTTCACCATCATTCAGTCCATCTCCATCAGTGTCAGGATTGTTTGGGTTTGTTCCAATAGAAGCTTCTGTTGCATCTGGAATTCCGTCTCCATCTGAATCCTTTTCAGAAACTCCTGGTGCAATGCTTACACCATCAACGAAGTAATACGCGCGAATACCATTCACACCATTTCCTCCTCCAACGGCTTTGGAACTTGCCGGACCATTGAAAACTCCGATCGTAAGGAACTTTTCATCACCTGTTGCTTTGAAAGTACCTGAGATTTTTGTCCACTCTGTTTTCGATGTAACGACATCACTTGTGACAACTTGAGGCGTTGCCATAATGTAGGCGTTCGACTTTTGATTGATCGCTTCTGACGTAAGGCTTGCTCCAAGTCCGCTTACAGCATATCCGCTGTTTTCAGCTAAACTCACGTAGTAAGTCACGCGATATGTTTTTCCCGCAGATAATGCTTTGTTGAGTTTTGTAGTAATATATTCGGAGTATTTACCGTAACCCTCTGTTTCAACCATGGCCATTTCTTCCATAGAGAACGTAGAGGACTTATCATTTTGATAGGTAATGATTCCAGCGTATCCATCTCCTTTGAAAGCAGCTTGCCCTCCAAGACGGTTTTCAGCAGTACCCATATCAGAGCACTTTTTCGCGTTTGAGTGAAAGAAATCAGCTGTTCCGCCATTCGCGTTACTCCAGCTATTCGCTAAATTGAGTTGATTAAATGTTCGAGGAGCCTTAATTGCGTTGGAGAAATCTCCATTGTCAACTTGGGCGCTAACAGAACCTGCTGACATAACAAATGCCAATGCAGAAAGCGCGAATGTTTTGGTAGTTTTCATGAGTTTTTGATTTTTTGGTTGGTTAAATTTACTCACTGTACGGGGAGTATCCCAACTTCATTTCAACTTTGTTTCTTGATTTTCTATGAGTTAACAATAGAACTCGATGAGTTGCATTATCCATTGAGAAAAAAGCACTTAATTTTGTGCTTGGACGTTTGCAATTTTTCAAATTCGCTATCGTTCAAAATAGTATTATCTTTAGCGCGCTTAAAACAATAGTTATCCCTAGCATGAGAAAAATACAAATGGTCGATTTGATCGCCCAGTACCAAAAAATAAAACCTGAGGTTGATAGTGCAATCCTGAACATCATGGAGACCGCACAATTCATAAATGGACCTGAGGTAAAAGGATTTCAAAAGGAATTAGAAGAATATCTTGATGTAAAACACGTGGTTCCTTGCGCAAACGGGACGGATGCCCTACAAATTGCGTTAATGGCAATTGGCGCTAAGCCAGGAGATGAAGTTATCACGCCTTCGTTTACGTACATTGCAACTACTGAAGTCATGGCACTTCTGGGGTTGAAACCAGTTTTCGTGGAGGTTGAAAAGGATTCTTTCTGTATTGATCCTGCAGCTATCGAGGCCGCTGTTACGGATAAAACCATTGCCATTGTTCCTGTGCACCTTTATGGGCAAGCAGCGAATATGGATGAAATTATGGATATTGCCAACCGTCATAACCTCAAAGTAATTGAGGATAATGCTCAGGCAATCGGAAGCGATTATCATAATGCAGATGGTTCAAAAACAAAAACAGGTACTATCGGAGATATTGGATGTACGTCTTTCTTCCCATCGAAAAACCTTGGGTGTTATGGAGATGGTGGAGCGATTTGTACAAACGACGACGATTTAGCGGCTCGAATGAGAATGATTGCGAATCATGGTCAGAGTAAACGTTACTACCACGACATCGTTGGTTGTAATTCACGATTGGATAGCATGCAAGCGGCAGTGCTGAGAATTAAATTGAGAAGATTGGATGATTACATTGCGGCTCGACGAGCAGTTGCAGAGCATTACACAAGCTTCTTTGCTCAGTTCCCGCAGATAAAAACGCCAGTGTTGGATATTTATTCACATCATGTTTTCCATCAATTCACCATGACCTTAGATGGTGTTGATCGCGATGCGCTACATGCATTCCTCGCAGAACGTGAAATACCTTCAATGATTTATTATCCTGTTCCAGCGCATCGTCAAAAAATGTTTGAAGCATTTAACAGCGCTGATACAGATTTACCTGTTACCGACTGGTTAACAGAACGTGTGATTTCACTCCCAATTCACACCGAAATGGAAAAAGAACAATTGGATTACATCTGCCAAGGAGTAGCAGATTTTCTTACGAAATAATGTAGATGAAACGAACAGGATATTTATTAATCATAACATCCTCGAAGGACATGATTAAAACAATATCATGTGAGAGCGAAGCGGTTACTAGAGTGCAGAGGTTTTTCTGCATGTCTTCCGCAGAAAAAAATTAAACTCATGAAAAAGATTGCAGTCGTTGGTACTGGATATGTTGGGCTGGTAACAGGAACCTGTTTCGCAGACACAGGAAATCAGGTAACATGCGTTGATATCAACGAAGAAAAAGTGAACCAAATGCGGAACGGTATCGTTCCGATTTACGAGCCACACCTAGACAGTGTGTTCCAAAGAAATATAGAGGCGGGTAGAATCTCCTTTACAACGAATTTGAAAGATGCCGTGGATACCGCCGAGATTATTTTCTTAGCGCTACCAACTCCTCCAGGTGAGGATGGGTCGGCGGACTTGAGTTACATTCTGGCCGTGGCTGAACAGCTGGGTGAGATGATTACGGAATTCAAAGTAATTGTGGATAAATCAACTGTTCCAGTTGGAACGGCACGTAAAGTAGAAGCAAAAATCAAGGAAAAAGCAAAAGTTGAATTTGCCGTTGTTTCGAATCCAGAGTTCCTTCGTGAAGGGTTTGCGGTGGATGATTTCATGAACCCAGATCGTGTGGTGATTGGAACATCTGATCCCAGAGCCGTGAAATCCATGAAGGAATTGTACAAGCCTTTTGTCAGTGATGGAAAACCATTGATCGTAATGGATGAGGAGTCTGCTGAGTTGACAAAGTATGCGGCAAACTCATTTCTTGCGACCAAGATCACCTTCATGAATGAAATCGCGAATTTCTGTGAGTTGGTTGGAGCAGATGTGGACAAAGTTCGATTAGGTATTGGAACGGACACGCGAATCGGTCCTAGATTCCTTTACCCTGGAATTGGTTTTGGAGGAAGTTGTTTTCCAAAGGATGTTCAGGCACTCGTGAAAAGTGGCAATCAGGAAGGATATACATTTGAAATTATCAATAGTGTACTGGAGGTTAATCAAAAACAAAAACTTCGATTAGTCGATAAGATTGTTGATTATTTCGGAGATGTGAAAGGCAAGAAGTTAGCCCTTTGGGGATTGGCGTTTAAACCGGACACTGATGACATACGCGAAGCATCCGCGCTCAACATGATTGAAGCGTTGACGAACATGGGGGCAGAAGTTGTTGCATTCGATCCAGAAGCTGCGGATAATGTAAGAGGTGTTGTGGGAGACAAAATTACCTATGCCGAGAATCAATACGATGCGCTTGACGGTTGTGATGCACTGATGATTGCAACGGAATGGGGATTATTTAGAAATCCTGATTTTGATCAGTTGAAGCAGCGTTTGAATCAACCTGTTATCTTCGACGGACGTAATTTGTTTGAGCTACACAGAATGGAAGAAAATGGTTTTTACTATAACTCAATCGGTCGCCAAACGGTAATTCCGAAATTCAACTAAATGGATAGAAGAAAAAGAATATTGATTACGGGTGCCGCTGGCTTTTTAGGGTCACACCTCTGTGATTTTTTCATAGATAAGAACTACGACGTTATCGCAATGGATAACCTCATTACGGGAAGTCTAAAGAACATTGAGCACCTCTTCCCACTGGAAAATTTCGAGTTCCATCACCATGACGTTTCCAATTTTATTCACGTTTCAGGGGAACTCGATTATATTTTGCATTTCGCATCGCCAGCAAGTCCAATTGACTATTTAAAAATTCCTATCCAAACCTTAAAGGTGGGGTCATTGGGGATTCACAACTGTCTTGGATTGGCAAAGCAGAAGAATGCGCGGGTGATGATTGCATCTACTTCTGAAGTATATGGAGATCCTGAAGTGCATCCTCAAGTAGAAGAATACTGGGGGCATGTGAATCCTGTTGGACCAAGAGGAGTGTACGACGAAGCAAAGCGTTTTCAAGAGGCAATGACAATGGCGTATCACACCTTCCACGGATTGGAAACGCGTATTGTTCGTATTTTCAATACTTACGGCCCGAGAATGAGACTGAATGACGGACGTGTTTTGCCGGCATTTATCGGTCAGGCGCTAAGAGGAGAAGATCTTACGATTTTCGGAGATGGTTCTCAAACGAGGTCCTTCTGCTACGTAAGTGATTTAATAGAAGGAATTTATCGACTCCTACTCAGCGACTATCATATGCCAATGAATGTTGGGAACCCATCTGAAATTTCGATTAAGGATTTTGCCAATGAGATTATTGAATTGACAGGAACTGATCAGAAGGTGATTTATAAAGAATTACCGGTAAATGATCCGAAACAACGTCGCCCTGATATCACGAAGGCAAAAGAAATGTTGGGCTGGGAGCCTAAAGTTGATCGCGCAGAAGGATTGAAACGTACTTATGAGTATTTTAAGTCTTTGTCGCAAGATGAGCTAATGAGAACAGAGCACAATAATTTTGAAAAATACATCAAGCACTAATGACGTACTTTGCACACGAAACAGCAGTTATTGACGAAGGTTGTGAAATCGGAGATGGAACAAAGATTTGGCATTTTTCGCACATAATGCCGAATTGTACCATTGGAGAATCGTGTAATATCGGTCAAAACGTTGTGGTTTCTCCAGGAGTTATTTTGGGTCGAAATGTGAAAATTCAAAATAACGTTTCCATTTATACTGGTGTGATTTGCGAAGATGACGTATTTTTGGGGCCATCAATGGTGTTTACCAATGTAACAAATCCTAGGAGCGCGGTAAATCGCAAGGCTGAATATGCAAAAACAGTCGTTCGAAAAGGTGCTAGTATAGGGGCAAATGCAACCATCGTTTGTGGACATGATATTGGAAAATATGCGTTCATTGGCGCAGGTGCTGTAGTGACCAAACACGTTCCTGACTATGCTTTAGTAGTTGGAAATCCAGCCCGACAAATGGGATGGATGAGTGAACACGGTGAACGATTGAACTTTGATGCTTCTGGAAATGCTACATGTCCAGGAAGTGGAGATAAATACTTTCTTGAGGATGGGAAGGTTAAAAAAGTAACGGAATGAGTGAGCAAAAAATACGCTTTGCAGTAATCGGAGCGGGGCACATCGGAAAACGACACGCAGAGATGATTCGTCGTGAAGATGAAGCCGAATTGGTTGCACTAGTAGATATTAGAACAAAGGAAGAATGCTCTGCGGAGCATTTTGATATACCATTTTTCTCTTCGATCGAAGAATTGATGAATTCCGATTTGGAATTTGATGTGGTAAACATCTGTACGCCGAATGGACTGCATGGGGCACAAAGCTTGATCGCATTGTCTGAAGGAAAGCACGTGGTGTGCGAAAAACCAATGGGGCTGTCAAAAGACGAATGCGAAAAGGTGATTTTCAAATCACTGCAAATGTCGAAGAATGTGTTTTGTGTAATGCAGAACCGCTATTCACCGCCTTCTGAATGGATAAAATCGGTAATCGATCGTAAGCTGCTCGGAGATATCTTCATGGTTCAATTGAACTGTTACTGGAACCGAGATGATCGCTACTACAAAGCAGGAGGATGGAAAGGAACACAAGAATTGGATGGAGGTACACTCTTTACACAATTCTCTCACTTCATTGATATCATGTACTGGCTATTTGGTGACATTCAGAGTATCAAAGGACGATTCGCTGACTTCACACATGCGAATTCAACGGATTTTGAAGATTCCGGATTGGTGAATTTTGATTTTGTAAACGGCGGAATGGGTAGCATTAACTACTCAACAGCAGTCGCTATGCAAAACCTTGAAAGTTCAATGACAATTGTCGGGAGTAAAGGAAGCGTGAAAATTGGTGGACAATACATGAATGAAGTAGAAGTATGCAACATCATGGATTACGAAATGCCTGAGTTGGCAGAAGCGAATCCAGCCAATGACTATGGACCTTACAAAGGTTCAGCCGCTAACCACAACTACGTGATCAAAAATGTGATCGACACACTAAAAGGAAGAACTACAGCAACTACAAATGCACTGGAAGGTCTCAAAGTAGTTGAAATTATCGAACGAATTTATAAAGTAAGAAATGAGCAACTCAATCTACAATAAGCTAATCAATAAAGAGGCTAAGCTTGCGGTTATCGGGCTTGGATATGTTGGATTACCCATCGCACTCGAATTTGCTAAAAAGATCAAAGTCGTTGGATTCGATATCAACCAGGAACGCGTTGATTTGATGAAGCAAAACATCGATCCAAGTAACGAGTTAGATGCTTCAGAATTTGAAGGGTGTGATATCGAATTCACAGCGGATTTAGATGATTTGAAAGATGTACAGTTTTTCGTTGTGGCAGTGCCAACTCCAATTGACGATGCAAACTTGCCAAACCTTTCTCCATTATTGGGGGCAACAAAGTCTGTAGCCCAAGTATTAAAAAAAGGAGATTATGTGGTATTCGAATCAACGGTTTATCCAGGATGTACCGAGGACGATTGTGTTCCCGTGTTAGAAGAAATTTCTGGTTTGAAGTTCAAAGATGATTTCAAAGTGGGGTATTCTCCTGAGCGAATCAATCCAGGTGATAAACAACACACCTTACAAAATGTAACAAAAGTAGTTTCAGGATGTGGAGAAGAATCGTTGGAGGAAATTGCTAAAGCATATGAGCTAGTTGTTCATGTAGGAGTTCACCGTGCATCTTCGATCAAGGTGGCTGAAGCAGCAAAAATCATTGAGAATACACAACGTGATGTAAACATTGCCTTAATTAACGAGCTTTCCATCATCTTTGATCGTTTGGGAATCAATACCTATGATGTTCTGGAAGCAGCAGGAACAAAATGGAACTTCTTGAAGTTTACTCCTGGTTTAGTGGGAGGTCATTGTATTGGAGTTGATCCGTACTACTTGACGCACAAAGCAAGTCAGATGGGATATCATTCAAAAATCATTACGAGCGGTCGCTACGTAAATGACTCGATGGGATTTTATATTGGTAAGCAAACAGTAAAGAAGATTTTGGCTCAAGGAAAGAATGTTCGAGACGCGAAGGTTCTGTTAATGGGAGCGACGTTTAAAGAAGATGTAACCGATATTCGAAACTCGAAAGTAATTGATATCATCAAAGAATTACGTTCGTTCCAAGTAGCTGTTGATTTAGTTGATCCGCATGCGTCATCAGATGAAATGGAGCACGAATATGGAGTTGCTTTGACACCTGAAGCGGCGAATGATTACGACGCGATCATTGTAGCAGTTAATCACGCTGAGTACCAGAAAATGTCTGAGGATGATTTCAAAGGAATGATGAAAGACGATAAAGGTGTTTTCGTTGACGTGAAAGGAATTTTCCAAGGAAAAATTCAAGATCTCGAATATTGGAGCCTGTAATTCGTTATTGCTCTGAATAAAAGTACTATGGAATACTCAAAAACGATTTTAGTCACTGGTGGTGCCGGATTTATCGGTTCTCATGTGGTGCGATTGCTCGTCAATAAATACGCTAATTACCGAATTGTAAACTTTGATAAGCTGACATACGCAGGAAATTTGAAAAACCTGACGGATGTCGAAAACGCGTCAAATTATGTTTTCGTGAAGGGAGACATTTGTGATCGTACAGCATTAAAAGACGTTTTTGAAAAATATAGCGTTTCTGATGTCATTCATCTGGCAGCAGAATCGCATGTGGATCGTTCGATTGAAGGCCCGATGGAATTCGTGATGACCAATGTTGTAGGAACAGTAAATTTACTTCAGCAAGCTAAAGATTCATGGGCAGGAGAAGACAATCACGTCTTCCATCATGTCTCTACTGATGAGGTATATGGTTCGCTTGGAGCAGAAGGTTTATTTGAAGAAACAACCGCTTATGATCCACGCAGTCCGTATTCAGCTTCTTAAGCATCATCTGATCACTCTGTAAGAGCGTTTTATCATACCTACGGTCTTCCAGTGAAGATGTCGAATTGTTCCAATAACTACGGAAGTCATCACTTTCCAGAAAAGTTGATTCCGTTGATGATCAATAATATTGTACATAAAAAACCACTTCCAGTGTATGGAAAAGGTGAAAACATTCGCGATTGGTTGTGGGTGGTAGATCACGCTAGTGCTATCGAAACCATTTTCCACAATGGGCGAGTAGGAGAGGCGTACAACGTAGGAGGGTTGAACGAATGGACAAATATCGCTCTAGTTAAACACTTGTGTCGATTGATGGATTCCAAATTAGGAAGACCTGAAGGCGAAAGTGAACAATTGATCACCTATGTAACGGATCGAGCTGGACACGACATGCGCTACGCAATTGATGCAACAAAACTTGAATCAGAATTGAACTGGAAGCCTTCAGTGACCTTCGAAGAAGGACTGGATAGTACAGTTGATTGGTACTTGAACAACTCAGAATGGATTGAGGAAATCACCTCAGGATCGTACCGTGAGTATTACGAAAGTATGTACGACAACCGATAATGGGCATCTTCAGTCGTTTATTTGGAAGTCGTGAGGAAGAAAAACTTCCGCCTGTCGATTTATCCATTTTGAAAACTGATATGCACAGTCATCTTATCCCTGGAGTTGATGACGGTTCGCGTTCCATGGACGAGACAATAGCCATGCTGGCGAAGTTTGAAAGCATGGGATATCAGAAAGTAATCACCACCCCGCACATCATGGGAGATTACTATAAAAATACCCCCGAAACAATTCTTGGAGGATTGGAAAATGTCCGAACCACTGCAAAACAGTTAGGATTGAACATCCAGATCGAAGCAGCCGCTGAGTATTATTATGATGAAAGCTTGATGGATCGATTGAAGCGAAAGGAGCAGTTGCTTACCTTCGATGATAATCGCCTTCTTTTTGAGTTTTCCATGATGTCAAAACCAGATCAAATTGAACAGCTTTTGTTTGAAATGCTTACGCAGAACTACAAACCTGTTCTTGCGCATTTCGAGCGATATGGTTTCTTTTTTGGGTCGGTGGATCAAGCGATCGAATGGCGGGAGAAGGGAATTGACATCCAGTTAAATTTAAACTCATTGACAGGGCATTATGGTCCTCAAGTAAAGGAACAAGCGGAAAGACTCGTTGACGCTGGGGCGATTGATTTTGTTGCGAGTGATTGTCATCGCATCGAACATCTCATGTTGATGGAAAAGAATCTTCACTTACCGTATTTTCACAAGGTTTTGGAGTTGGATCTCAAAAATGATCTACTAGTGGACTCCTGAGGGTATTTCCGCTGAGAGAAGGACCAACCTTTCATGCGTTTTGTTGGCGAGAGCAGCTAAATATTCATATTTAATTCGATCAAAACATCTACCTAGGTAAATAAATAGTATATTTGTTCCAACAAACTATTCGATATGGAGTTATTTATCATTTTAAGTTTCGTGTTGCTAGGATTGGCGGCATTCGTTATTCAGAAAAAACAACGTTTTGATCAGGTCGACGTTTTGCACCTTTTATTCGTTTCGGCGATAGCTGTTCTGCTGAAATCTGATTTTGAGAATGAGCAAGCCGTGAGTGTTTGGACCTATAGTTTGATTGCCTTGCTAGCCGTCAATTTCTTGCTGAGTAGATGGTCGAGATTACGCAAGCCGTTACTTAGATTAGTCCCACCGCTCATAACATTTGCCGTTCTTCTCGGAATATTCTGGAACGATTCTTTTGTGTATTTGGGGAAGAATTTCAATGTTAGTGATAAGGCAACATTCGCTCTTCCATTACTGGGAATTATTGCGCTCGAAGCTGCACGGTTAAGCACGAGTCTTCTTCAACGCTATTTTGGAACAAAGGAATCGGCAGAAAATATTCATCTGGTCTTGTTCGTTGGAATCGCGTCGATCATTGGAGCGTTTAATGCGCAGGGATACGGTGTGTTTTTAGTCGCATTGGGATTTGCAGCCGCAAGCTTTTACAACGATTCAGGAAGCAAACACATCTTGCATTCACTTTTAGCAGTCTCTCTGGTTTGGTTTTTTGCTGAAGCCAATAAGGTAGAAATGATCGAATTGCGTTTTCCAAAAGTGGCCGGAGGATTATTCATTGGAGCTTTTGTCGCTATTTTCATTCGTCAGGTTTGGTCTGTTGAGAAAAGAAAGAACCTCGCGCTCTTACTAGCTTATGGCGCAGTTGCCCTTATTCTTATCGGGGTACTCGATGTTCAATTGAGGTTTCACCCAGCATTCGGAGGAGTGGAAGCACTGTTGAGTGTATTTCTAGGTTTGGCTGTAGCCAATTCCGTAGTGTACTTTCGAAATGAAAACGTCCCTGCTAAACAAGCTCCAATCACCATGAGTGTATTAACGATTGCGATGCTGGTTGCTATGATTTTCCCTCCACTCTATGTGAATGAGGAAGCCGAAGCTATTCTGGAGACACTTGAGCTAAGCACTGAAACGAACGAAGAGGGTGAGGAAGTGGCAATTTCTTATAGTTCGTTTGAAGGTTTGACAGGGAAATACGATATCGTTTCGGAAGAATCTGTGATATCCTTTAAGCTCGGTCCTGCTGGAAGTGTAACGAAAGGAGCGATCAAGGATTTCTCGGGGAACTTTAATTTCACAGAAGATGTAATCGGTACCACATTCGATATAAAACTACCTGTTATCAATCTGACGACATTCGTTTCGATGAGGGATAATTCCATCATGGGAGAGGATTATTTCAATGAAGCAAAATTCCCGCAAATGCGATTCAAGGGGTCACAACTTAAGGAAAACACTGAGGAAGATGGCTATGAAATGATCGGAAGTTTTGAAATGATGGGAGTGAAGAAAGAGCAAACGGTCGTGTTGCACCGTATCGAAGAAGAGGGAAAGATCATTCTTGTTGGAAACGGTAAGATTGATCGAAGAGATTTCGGTATGGCAGATGATCCGCGTGAAGGGAATATGGTAGACTTTCAGTTTAAGGTGGAATTGAAGAAGTGACTATAATTGTAGAAATTTCGCTTTTCTTTCCTTTCGCTAAAACTTTAGGACTCGCTTTTTCTCCAAGACCGTTTGCATTAACTAATGGGGAGATTCCTTTTTGCGCAATTGTAGAAACGAAATCCTTATCTCTCTTTTCTTTTCCTTTTTTATCGCTTCCTCCTAAACTTGCTTCGTTTTTTGTTCTTTCAATGTGGAAGGATCCAGAGTCTTTTTTTCTTTTGATTCTCGGCTTGCTTTTTTATGCCTTTTTCATACTTATATGCATTTGTCTGTCGCTTATCAACGGAGCTTCCTTCCTTCGAAGAAATATCACGTGCTTTATCTTTTCCTTCAGGCTTTTTTTGAAACTTGGACTTTATCTTGTTTCGGAGAGATCATAGTTGATGTTCTTTTTTTAATACTATTGAATTTATATTAAATACTAATCTTTTAGCATCACCCCTGCAATTGGAACTATTCTTTTTAATGGTGCTACTTTTAACTTTTCGTATAATGATTTACTTAAATGAAATTTAGATAAACCCGATACATCTCTAGAAAAAACAGAAAACTCATTGATTTCGGACTTACTAATAGTAAATGGTGCGGCATTTTGTAAAATAAACGCTCCACAATGGTTACAAATGCTATCAGGCTCTGCTAGACTCTTTGATTTATGAATCATATGTATAAATTTTAATTGAAATAAAACATCACTAACGCTGTCATCTTTATTTAAAACAGGGAGATAAGTAATTCCATCAAAATCTTTAATTGCTTCTTTGAATTTATTAGAAACCAAGATTCTACCAAAACCAGCATTTACCACATCCAAAAAGGTGCTTGAATTATTGAAGTCTTTAAAATCATTATCAATTTTCACATAAACATCCTCTTTTGCGACCATGATAGAGGAGGTGCCACAAACGGGGCAATCTTCTAATGCTTCTTCGAGTTCTTCTTGATTCAAATAAAAAGCATCTGGGTATCCATCACCAATAATTTGAATAAAATCGGAGTTTTCAATATTTCCTTTCTTGTGCGGGTCTCCTCCTTTCTGATGAATAAAAAGCCATTCCCAATCGCCTTCCTTTTCTTCAATGAGAATTGTTACTTCCTTAAATTCTTCATCTTCTAAATTATCGAATTGAATAATTACTTCTTCTTCAGGTTTAATTATAAATTTTGCATCATGGGAAGTATTCCAATCTTCCGCAAAATTTAGAATCTCGACCCACATATCTTCATCTAATTGCTCTATTTCTAAAAACGAGTAAAAAATTCTATCCTTCATATTGTTACGCAATATTATTTACTGAGTCACTTAAACCTTTAGTATACTTGTTAGCTGGCATTTGTGGTGCACTATTATTTCTGTAAGATCTATAGTAAGTAGATAAAAGAGCTCTTACTTTCCTTCTTAAAATAGCATCATTCCCTTGACTTGCGCTCATAGCTGTTATCAATTTTT